>CASDRW010000112.1 GCA_949283275.1 uncultured Pseudomonadota bacterium | reverse complement strand
GGCGATAAAAAATTATTGTAGATTTTATGTGCGGGACGTATTTCAGCCTGGTAGAGCGCTTGCATGGGGTGCAAGAAGTCGGAGGTTCAAATCCTCTCGTCCCGACCATATATAAAACACCTGTCTGACACAGGTGTTTGTTTTATGGAGAGGATTATCCTCTTTGGCATCTAATTTCGCTTGCGGCAATTCCTTGCCCAAGCTCAATAAGATGTTCCAAAGAACTTGCAGACAAAATATGCCGGAGCAGCGGCATATTTTACTTAGCGTTCCTCTCGTCCCGACCATATATAAAACACCTGTCTGACACAGGTGTTTTATATATGGAGTAAAAAATATGAACCAAACAAATATATCACCTGAGGCCTTAAAAGCTATTGCCGAGTTTCAAAAAATTGAGATTACCAGCGCCAAAATCTACGCCTCTTTTGCCAAACGCCAAAAAGACGAGCATAATCGCAAAGTTTTGGAAAAAATTGCCGCTGATGAGGCACAACACGCCCAAATTTGGAAGCAATATACCAACAAAGAAGTTAAACCCTGCAAACTAAAAGTCATTTTCTTTAGATTTTTGGAAATGATTTTGGGATATACTTTCGTGATTAAACTCCTGGAAACCGGTGAATATGACGGTATTGCCGGTATGGAAAAGCTAAAAAAAGAAATCCCCGAAATTGCCACAATTATCAAAGACGAAGAAAAGCACGAGCGCGAGCTTATTGATATGCTTGATGAAGAACGTCTAAACTATGTCGGCGCCATGGTCTTGGGCTTAAATGATGCTTTGGTTGAGCTGACCGGAACCATCGCCGGGCTTACTTTTGTCTTGGCCAACACCACCTTAATCGCTATGGCCGGGACCATTACCGGAATCGCCGCAACACTGTCAATGGCGGCTTCTAACTATTTGGCAGAACGCGCCGATGGCAACCCAAAAGCCTTGAAAGCCAGCGTTTATACCGGATTTACATATCTTTTGACTGTGGTGTTTTTGGTGTTGCCTTATCTCATATTCCCAGAGAATATGTTTATTGGGGCATTGGTGACCATGATTGCCATTGTGGTGGCTTTGATTGCCGTATTCAACTTTTATATCGCCGTGGTTAAGTCCGAATCGTTTTGGCGCAAGTTTGCCGAGATGTCTTTAATCAGCCTGTCGGTGGCTTTGATATCATTTGTTATCGGATGGTTGGCAAAACTATGTTTCGGTATTGACGTCGCGTAACAAAAAAGCCTCTTGTTAAAGAGGCTCTTTTTATTGTTTGGTATTTTCTAATGCTTGTTTTAATTCTTCTTGCAAGACTTTGAGCTGCTCTTTTATGTTATTTAGTATGTCGCGCGCATCACCTGACAATTCCATCTCTTGCGGAGCTTCGGCAAAAAAGTCTTTTTGTATCTCCTCACCCAAAATGGCTTTGAGACCTTTTTCCTTGAACAGTTTTTGCACGCCTTCTATCGTATAGCGCTCATCATATAAATAATGCTTGATGGTTTTAATCAGCTTGACATCGTCAGGACGGTAATAACGCCTGCCGCCGGAGCGCTTCATCGGCTTGATTTGCTCAAACTTGGTCTCCCAAAAGCGCAAAACGTGCGTGGCAACACCAAGCTCTTCAGCTAGCTCGGCAATTGTCCTAAAAGCTGCTTTACTCTTGTTTACAGGCATGGTTTACCTTTATTTGTTGATTAGTTTGCGCATAGTTTGCGACGGCTTAAACGAAATAACCCGACGCGGAGAAATAACCGCCTCAACTCCGGTTTTGGGATTGCGGCCAGTACGAGCTCTCTTATCTCTGAGTGAAAATGTCCCAAAAGATGATAATTTAACATCTTTGCCTAAACTAAGCTCTTTGACTATCTCATCAATAATCATATCCAAAATATCATTCGAATCTTTTCTTGACAAACCAATCTCGGTATAAATTGCCTCGGCAACATCTAAACGGGTAACAGTTTTCATCGCAAATCCTTATATATATCTGTTGTTATTACTTGCTGTAGTCTTATAATAAATTGGTTCTCTTGGCAAGATATAATCCACAGCTTTTTGGCTTTTTTTCAAATAAATATATAAAAAAACAGGCCCTTTATGCCAAAGAGCCTGCAAAGTAAAAAAGTAAATCTTTTAATACATATCGTATAAAACGGTTTGTATCTCGTCAAAATCAACTTTCTCAACCTCGGCTTGTATGGTCGGAACAAAATTTTGACGTACTAACTTGGCCGCATTGTCAACCGCATAGGAGAATCCGAGAGCATCTGTTCCGCCGTGGCTTTTTACCGATAAACCGTTGAGACCTACAAACATTGCTCCGTTATAAATCCTTGGATCCATAATCTTTTTGATTCTTCGAACTGCCGGCAGCATGAAAATCATGCCTATTTTGGCTAAAATTGAACTCTTAATTGCATCTTTTATCATACGAGTAAGCTGTTTGGCCGTACCTTCAATTGATTTTAGAGCAATGTTGCCGGTAAATCCGTCGGCAACAATAACATCGGCCTTGCCGTTGGCAATTTCGTGAGGTTCAATAAAGCCAATAAAATCTATGTCCATCTTGGAGCATTTTATCATTTGCGCAGCCTGACGTATCTCTTCTTTGCCTTTCATCTCTTCAGAGCCAATGTTAAGCAAAGCCACTTTGGGACGAGCTATTCCTAAGGCATGATGCGCCAAAATCTCTCCCATAAAGGCAAATTCAGCCAAATTAACCGCATCACATTCGGTGTTGGCACCAAGATCCAGCATTACATATTTGCCAAAACGGTGCGGCATAATGCTAACAATCGCCGGACGATGTATCTTGGTAATAGTTTTTAGGGTTAATTTGGATATTGCCATCAAGGCACCGGTGTTGCCGGCAGACACAATAGCTTGCGCCTCACCTTTGCGAACAGCGTCAATAGCCATAAACATGCTGGTGTTGCGGTTGCGAATAACCGATGACGGTTTGTCTTCGTTGTGAACCATCTCGGGAGAATGACGCATCTCACAAACCTTGGCCAGCTCAGGAAAACGCTGCATCAGCGGATTAACTTGTGCCGTATCGCCAAAAACAAGAAACTTAATGTCAGGATGCTTCTTGGCCGCAATAGCTAAACCCTCTATAACGACTCGAGGGGAGTTGTCTCCCCCCATTGCATCAACTGATATAACCATATTATTTTCAGTCACTATTTGCTCCGTCGCAAAAAACCTTTTATAAGGCTTTATTGTTTAATTATTCTGCAGTTTTTTGTGTTACTACTTCTCGACCATCGTATTGTCCGCATTTCGGGCATACGTTGTGAGGTCTCTTGAGCTCACCGCAGTTAGGGCATTCCATATAGGAATTAGCCTTTAATGCATCATGAGAACGACGCATGTCGCGACGAGATTTTGAAGTCTTTTTCTTTGGTGTTGCCATCTTCTTATACTCTTTGTTTTAAGGTTATTCCAATTTGACTATCGGCATTTGTAAACCATTTAGTTTTAAAAAGCAACTAAATAAATGCCTTATATTTGCGAAATTCTTATGACCTTTTAATCAAAAATTTTATATTTGGCAAGGCTTTTTTGCTATTTTTTTAATTTTTCCAAAACCGAAAACGGATTGCTTGCAAGTGTGGTTTCTTCATCAAACTCCGAAGCAAACGAAAACACCTCTCCTTCTTGCCTGGGAAAATCATCTAAAACAAGGGCTAATTGCTCCATGGCTATGGCCGCTAAATCTATTTTGCCGTCTTCCAAAATATCAGGGACGTCTGCTTCTATGTCCAAATCAAGTTCTTGCTGCTCTTGGGCTGTCATTTTACTATCAAATCGAAGCGTAAAATCCGTTTTATAATTGCGAAGAAAGTTTTTAAGCGAAATAACGCTGGTGTGTTCAACATCGGCATCGATATCGCCCCAAACATCTATAATATGCTCTTTGGTATGCAGCTTTACATTAATTTTCGCCTCAAATCTTTTGACCGGAAGCTGCATGATATTACTTATATATTCAAGATTTTCGGTAGCGGCAATAAGCCGATATTTTTGAGTTGATTGGCTCATATCCTCAAGTTTTAGGGGATAAGTAAAAAGGTTTTGCATTAATATTTTCCTTGTGTTATAAACTCAGATATCTTATTTTTAGGATATAACTGCAAGGATGTTGATATGTCAATAAACAAAATTGTTCCCGCTCTTTTTTGTATCACCTTATTATGTGCCTGCTCAAGCGCTAAACAGGACGAATGGTTTGTTACACATAACGGTAATATGCCATCGCAAGAAAGAATCGACAAAATTCAAGAGGGAAGCTCTCAACAGGAAGTGGTGCAAATTTTGGGCGCGCCTTCGGCAGTAGTATCTCTGGATAAAAATACATGGATTTATATGTCTTCTGATATAAAACGCGTAGCTTTCTTTGCTCCGGAAGAAACCAAGCGCGATATTTTGAAAATTACTTTCAACGACAACGGTAAAGTTACGCAAATTAATCGTCTGTCTCAAGAAGACGGGAAAGATGTTGCCCCGTCAGAAGAAAAGACCGAGGTTAAGGGGCAAAATCCGGGCTTCTTCCGCAAATATTTCGGTGGAGTCGGACAGTACAATCCGTTTGCCGGGCAGCAAAATCCCGGATTGTAGATTTATTCTTTGCTAAGATAGTTGATTATTCCGTACAAAGTGTTGAGTTCTTGCTCGGTTAATTCTGCGCGAGTAAAAATATTGCGCAGATTAATAACCAGTTTTTCTTTCTTTTGCTTATCTTGGTAATTGGCAAACCGCTCAAGCTTGCTTTCTATGTGCCGGCAAAACATTAAAACTTTTTCTTTGGACGCAACAGAAGTGTGATTGGTTATCAGCTTGGCCTTTTTCGGACCAATAACCGCTTTATAAAACTCGTATCCCACCAACAAAACCGCTTGTGAAAGATTGAGTGAACAATGCTCAGGGTTAAGAGGAACATTGATAATGGCATCACAAAGACAGATATCTTCGTTGTGAAGGCCGGTGCGTTCCGGACCAAACATTAGCCCACATTTTTCGCCCTGTTGTAATCTGGAAAAAATTTCTTTTGCCCCTATATCGGCATTAAAAACCATCTTGGTTTGGTCGCGATGTCTGGCCGTGGTGGCCAAAACATACTGCAAATCCGCTATTGCCTCTTCGGTTGAGGCATATATTTTGGCTTGCTCTAAAATTTCTTCGGAATTGGAAGAGGCTGACAAAGCTTTTGCTGATAAGTGGCTTTCCCTTGGATTAACCAATCTAAGCTCTGTTAATGCGCAGTTTTTCATGGCGCGCGCAGCCATACCGATATTTTCCGCCAATTGCGGTTCAACCAATATAATGCAAGGTGTGCTATTTAGCATCAGATATGGACTCCGATGCAGAAGACAAACTGTTTAATCCGGCCTTTTCAAACAGATAATTTTCCATTTCCTTATCTGATGACGGGTTGATATCCGGAGATTTTATTTTGTCTTCCGCTTGGGCTGCTTCGGCAGAACTTTTCCCTTCAGCCAGAGCTTTACGACGGGCAATAAGCTTTTCTGATGAAGTCATTACATCTATAAAATCTTTGCGCTCTCCGGTTGATTGCTTTTTGATTGAGCCACGCATATTTTTTTTTGCTTTAATATCAATTTCGGCTTTTTGTTCCGGTGTCATGGCAGCAGCCATAGGCTCAGCCTTGATAAGAGCTTCTATTTCTTCCTTGCTTAAAAGACGTTCCGTCTGAGAATTGCTTGCTTCAGATATAGATGTTTTCGTTGTCTGTGAAGAAGCTGTCTGAACAACGGCAGAAGTTGAACCATTTAAAATCTGAGCGTTTGCAGAAGAGATGATTAGAAATACCCCAACTAAGCTTAAAACAATTTTTCTTTGCATAAATTTTTCCTTTAGTCTCTGTTGATGAGATCAATACTATTAAACAATATATTGTCCATATCAAGCCCTGACTGATCTTCAACTACATCCAAAAATCCAGAGAACATGGTATCAAACGGATTATTTTGATGCCCAAGTCCATCATAAGCTTCTCTTAAGTCTTTGGCATAGTCTGCCGTGAAGTTTTTGAATTTATTATCATAGCTGTCAGGAATCTTATAGCCTAAATCTCGTAGATGCTGCAGCATAACATTCATGTTGTGATTATTAACCTCGGGAGCAAGCATTTCCTGACCATAAGCTGTACCATAGGTGGTAACGTTACCAGTATAGCCTAACTGGCCAAATCGCCCCGAACCGCGCCAAGAATCGCTGTTGTTATACCCTTGCACATCATTGGAAACTGCCGGAGTTACATTTCGGGCTGTAGTTGTACTTAACGTATTAACACTTTTGATAGTGACACCGGTTTTAGCATTACCTGAAGAATCTATAGCCGGACGGTATATCGGGGCAGAAGCATCGGCATTAATAGCTTTGTATTTAACTGAAGGTATATTTACACGAGTGTCATCAGAACGGCTAATATGCCCAACGCCGGAATTTGCCGATGCCGAAACTGCTGCATCAAACTCTGTCGTATCCCACGGATTGGCTGGTAGCTGTGCAAAAGCGGCGCTGACCCCCAAAAGGCTTATTATACCGGACCATAAAAGAACTGTTTTTTGCATAGCCTTTTACCTCCCACAAATTGCCGATATATTATTATCATATCATAAAATCTGAGTTTATAATATTACAAAATTGTTATATTTTGCTTAATTTTTTGTTTTTATGGTCATAAGATTATATTTGGTATGGTCGCTTTTGCAAAATTAGCTTGAATTTTGATTCTTTTTTGTGATAGATTTTCTCAAAATTAACTCTTTGTAGAGACTAATCAGTTATAATCTCAAAAAAACAACAATATTTTAGGTTTATAGTAAAATGACGGAAGTATTATTTAACGGCCACGCCGGACGTTTGGAAGGACGTTATCATCAAAGCGATAACCCCAATGCACCAATTGCTCTTATTTTACACCCTCATCCGCAATATGGCGGAACCATGAACAATAAGGTGGTTTACACTTTATTCAGCGTGTTTCAAAATTTGGGTTTCTCAGTGTTGAGATTTAACTTTCGCAGCGTTGGTCGTTCTCAAGGGCAATTCGAAGACGGCCCAGGGGAATTGTCTGATGCCACAATGGCTTTGGATTGGTTGCAAGCTGCAAATCCTGAGGCAAGACAATGCTGGATTGCCGGATATTCTTTCGGGGCATGGATTGGGCTGCAGCTTTTGATGCGACGCCCAGATATTAATAATTTTATTGCCGTTTCGCCTCCAGCAAACGAGAAAGATTTTGCATTTTTGGCTCCTTGCCCTACCTCTGGTTTAATCACCCAGGGTTGTATTGATGAAATTGTTACTCCTTCAAGTGTTACTTCGCTGGTAAAAAGGCTTAACACACAACGTAACGTTACGGTCGAATATGCAATGATTGAAGGAGCTGATCATATGTATAATAATCATTTGGTCGATTTGTATAAAATTGCCGGACATTATATCATTGATGCAATGAAGAAAAAAGCTCCCACCCGTAAGCGCAGGGGTCGGCGTAAAAAGTCAGAACTGGAGAGTGAAGAGCCGCTATTGTTGGAATCAGGCGCCGATGAAGAAGATGATGTTTTTGATGATGATACTGAAACGGCAGATGACGTTTTTGATGACGAAGAGGAATAGAATCCTTTACACCCCTCTTTTAGAACGGGTTTTTTAGCTGTTTTTCAACTCTTTTAAGATAAAAATGCGGATAGCACTTGAGAGATTGTTGGTTTTTTTATTGCGGTCAATCTCGGTTACCATATCATTTAGGCTTTTGTGCTTAATTAACGCAATTCGCTTGAGCTCATGCAAAAATTCTTCTTCCAAACAAATACTGGTGGCGTGGCGACCGGCTATGACTACGGATATCTTCTTCATTTGTGGTTCCGAAATGCATCTATGGATACGACTTCTGCTGTCCCGCCCGAGACTTTTTGAGATGAATCTTGCTGCGAATGAGTGCTTGGGGCAAATGTATCTTCCATAACAAAACTTAGGGCAAATCTGGCATGCGGATCGGCAAAATAGGTTATGGCATCATAGGGAATCCGCAATGTATGCGCCACCCCGCTAAAGCTCAAGTCAACCTCAAAATAATTTTCAGACAACATCAGATTGGCAAATTGATGTTGCAAAACTATGGTCATGTCTTCCGGATATTGATTTAGCAAGTCCGATGACATCCTGACATCAGGATGATTGGTCTTAAACGAGATATAAAAGTGATTTTCGCCCGGCAAACCTTCTTCAGCTGCTATTTTAAGCGCCTCAATCACAACGTGTTTGAGCGATTTCTCAACCAGTTTGTCATAATTAATTCCGTCGGTCATGATCTTTTCTCCGCAAATTGCGGGGCTTTTCTGTTGATAGGAAAGCCCCAAACCCCACTCAAAACACTCCATGGTTTCGAGAATTTAGTTTGTTGCAACTGCTAAATTAAGCAGCGATAGCAACAGGAGCTACGTTATTATCGTTAGCATTCATTTTATTTTGAACCGATAACGGTGGTGTCTTGCCGAACACAGCTTACCCATCTTTACTATACCCTGTCAAACCTATATCGCCCCCTTAAAAACTCTTGATTGGTGGAGGCGCCGGGTACTGCCCCCGGGTCCAAAGCATCTATTCCATAGAGCCTCTAGTGTTATAGTCGTAAAAACCGACATTTAGTAATATAATACCATTTATTAAAAATTGCAAGGATTTTAAATAGTCTTGTCTTGTCGCTATTTGTCCACAACTGTATGCTCTTTGGTTTTGATTTTGGCAAATATGATTATACTAAAAACAAACAAAAAGGAGTCGTTTTATGACCAAAATTGCAATTTGGTGTCGTCATGACAAAGATAATATCATCGGTATCGGCCCTCAGATACCGTGGCATATTCCATCCGATTTTAAACGTTTTCGCAGGATTACTAACGGGACAAATATTGTCTGCGGGCAAACCACTTATGAAAGTTTTCCTAACCGCACTTTACCGAATCGCAAAATTTATGTGCTTACTTTTGATGAAAATTATGAGGTAAGTGATAAAGAAAATCATTTTGTGATTAACGATATCAAGCAACTAAAAGATTTTGCAGAACCACTGTATATTTGCGGCGGGGCCAGCATCTATAAACTGTTTATGCAAAAAATGCCGCCCGAAATCATTGTCGATTGCTGCTATAGGGGCGAGATTGACAAAGGGCTTAGCGGCAAACCGGTTGATATATCGGAATGTGTTGAAAAAATGGATAAAGAATATAAGCAAATTTCACCTGACTATGACGAAGAAAACGTTATTACCTCAATTCGTGTCAAAAAAGGAGAATTTGTCGATCAAAGTGTTTTAAAATCTATTACTTTAGCAATTATTAATCATTAACCAAAAAAGGAGTTTTTATGAAACAGTATTTGGATTTGTTGCAAGACATTTTGGACAACGGACAAGACGCCGATAACCGCACCGGTATTTATGCCCGCAAGGTTTTCGGCCGCCAGATGCGTTTTGATTTGAGCCAAGGGTTTCCTTTGGTTACAACCAAAAAGGTCTATTTACGCGCAATTATTCATGAGTTGATTTGGTTGTTGTCGGGTAATACCAATATTAAGTATTTGCACGACAACAATGTTACAATCTGGGACGAATGGGCCGATGAAAACGGCAATTTGGGCCCGGTTTACGGACATCAATGGCGTAATTTTAACTCGCAGGGAATCGACCAAATCAAAGATGTTATTGAGCGTATCAAGAAGAATCCGCAAGACCGCAGGTTGATTGTTACAGCTTGGAATCCGGCTCAGATTAACGAGATGGCTTTGCCGCCTTGTCATTGTTTTTTCCAGTTTGATGTTACTCCTGACGGCAAATTAAACTGCCAACTTTATCAACGCAGCTGCGATATGTTTTTGGGCGTGCCTTTTAACATAGCCTCTTATTCGCTGTTGACGATGATGGTGGCGCAAGTTTGCGGGCTTAAGCCGGGTGAGTTTGTACACACGCTTGGCAACGCACATATCTACTCCAACCATTTTGAGCAGGTAAAATTGCAGCTCACACGCAAGCCTTACCCCTTGCCGGAGATGAAAATCAACCCTAATGTCAAAAATATTGACGATTTTAGGTTTGAGGATTTTGAGTTGGTTAACTACCAATGTCACCCGGCAATTAAGGGAGATGTGGCGGTTTAAGTGTTAAGTTTTTTAAAACGTTTAAGGCGCGGACGGGTTTTTTGATACCAGTCGGCGCCTTTTTTATGATAATGGCAAAGAAAGTTCTTTGAAACATGAAATTGTTAATGGCATATCTCACGACAGGCCAATAACAATTTATCAAAAAAGAGCAACGGATAGGATTGGTTTTTTACTTCCTATGGCTGATATCATTATTTTCTATCCGCCGCCCTTTGTATTTTGTTAAAGGACAATTCTCTTTCGTTTTAAACAATGCCTGGAAAAAAAACGAAAGAGTAACTGTCCTTTATAATAATCATCCTAAAAATATATACTGATGGGGTTTATAAACAACATTTTGGATATTTTGTCAAGATATTTTTTTTAAAAAGATAAAAAAAAGCCGGAGGCTACCCGAGCGTCCGGCTACAACATGATATGAAACCTAAAAATGTAAGAGATACCTCACGGCAGATCTTACATTAGACGAAAGCAGCATAATTTTAATTACTCGACAAATGGCAGACGCAGCTTTCGCCTTTTATTTTATAAATCTTACCCTAATGTACCTCATGGTAGATCAGGATATTGATTTAAAACAAGAGTGGCGGAACTATGCTCAGTTATGAAAAAGATTTTTTCTACCACTCTTGCACTATATCTTGAAAAAGGAACGACAGTTTTTTACGCAAATTTAAGGAATTGAACAAAAAAGTTTTAACTGCCGTTCCTTTATAATAATCTATAAAAAATTTTTAGTGATGTTTTCTATAAACATCATTTTGGATATTTTGTCAAGATGTTTTTAAATATAAAAAAAGCCAGAGGCTACTCGAGCGTCCGGCTTAAATTAGAAATCACGTCAGAAATCACAATTAATGTACCTCACGGCAGATTAATCGGATATATTGTAAAAAGAGTGACAGAGATTTATGTACTTTGGATTATAATCTGAAATGAAAAAGATTTCTCCATCACTCTTAATATATTGAAAAAGGAAAGCCTGCAAAGTTAATTTTTTAAAAGATATACAAATATGCAGATATTTTTTGGAGGGCAAGCTTTCCTTTATAATAATTATCTAAAAAATTGTTAATGATATTTTTCATGAACACTATTTTGAGAAAATTGTCAAGATACTTTTTTGCCCGCAACAACGGCGGGCAAAAAGAACCAAAAATTATAGCCAATTATTTTTCTTCACCTTCGGCAATAATGCCTTTGGTTAGAATAAACTGAGGAACTTTGCCGCCAAACGATTTTAGCTTGGAAGCCAATGCTACCGCCTCCTCATCAATTACTGATGTATTAATCGGCTTGCTTTTACAATTTGTGTTAGTTGATTTTACCGAGCTATCAACCTCTTGCTCTTTGGTCTTGTCTATCTTTATTTCCTCAGGAGCTTTTAATATTTTGGATAAAATATCTTGTGTTTCTTTGGAGCGACGATTGGTGTAAACAATGTTTTGTTTCTCTGCCGGTAACAAAGCCAAAATCTTTTCCAAATTTTCAAGCTGCTTGTTCTTTTTTATCAGGTTGATGTCATCAACCACCAAAATGTCTACCTTGGATAAATCAACTTTGGCGTTGTCGACAACATCTACAAGCAAATCCGGCGCGCCGATAATAACATTGGCTTCATCGGCAATGTTTCCTTCTCCCTCTTTAACCGCCGCACCGTTAATTTCGTGATATTTGTTGAATATCGCCAAACAATCCGAGGTCTTAACTGCCATTTGCGAATTGGCCGTAATAATCAAAATATTTTTGGCCTTTTTGGCATTAATAATATCCAAAAGTGGCAATACATAAGACATGGTCTTGCCACAGCGGGTAGGCGCTATTGTAAAAATATCTCTTCCTTCCAAAATTGCCGGAATAACATCGGCTTGAACTGTCGTCGGCTCGGAAATGCCGAATTCGTCTATTGCTTTTATGGTTTGCTCACTAAGGCCTAAATCTCTGAAACTCATTTTATATATGTCCCGTAAAATTAAACTCGTCCGTATTTGTCTTCAAAACGAATAATGTCATTTTCATCCAAATTGTCTCCGGTTTGCACCTCTATAAAAACCATGTTTGCAGATGTGTCGTTTTGGATACGATGTTTGGTTTCTACTGGTATATATATCGCTTCGTTGGCTTTCTTAATAAGTTTTTCTTCGCCAAGCGTAACAACCGCCTCACCTGAAACAATAATCCAATGTTCTGATCGATGGTGATGCAATTGTAAAGACAAGGTGCTACCCGGAGTTACACAAATTTTTTTTACACAATAGTTATCGGCGCTGTCCAATACCTCCCATGTCCCCCAAGGACGGGTGTCTTTATCGCCTCTTTTGTATGTCGTTGCCATTTTTTATTCCTTAATAAATTTTAGTTTTTGCTTGATGAATACGAATATAAAGAATATAAGTAAAAACGCAAGGTAAAAAAATTAAAAATGGTGGAAAATTATGGTGGCTCAGGTCAAAAATAAAGCCTTGGATATGCTGAAAATGCTTAAAAAAATTATCGGCAGTAAATTGAATATGTCCGCAAAACTTAATAAAGCCACCAAATTATTGGCCGAACAGTTTGAATGTGATGCGGCTGCATGTTATCTGGTTTTGGATGATAACTATTTAGAACTTTTTGCTGCCTGCGGTTTTAATGCCAAAATAACCAATAATCTTACTTTGAGAGTGGGCGACGGTATTATCGGCGGCATTGCCATGAGCAAACGAACAACAACGGTTGAAAATATTTGGCAACACCCTGATTTCTTGTATCGAGCCGAGGCAGGAGAAGAAAAATATAAAAGTTTTCTCGGGGCGCCAATAATACGTTGGGGACGGTCCATCGGTGTATTGTGTCTGTACAAAAAAGATTTGTATAATTTTAAAAAATCCGAAGTCGATGCTTTGGAAACCTTGGCTATGGCTTTTGCCGAATGGGTTGCCTCTGACGAAATGCGCGAATATAAAAACGCTTTTATGCAAAAACGCGGTCAAGCAACCAGAGATTCTTATAAGGGTATGTCTTTAAGCCGCGGCTTTGGAATCGGGCCGGCAGTAGTACACCGCAGACGACAAATTATCAATAAAATATTTGCCGATGATAAAGATGCCGAGCTTAAAAAACTTGAGCAAGCTCACTTAAAAATGAATGCTGATTTGGATAAAAAATTTAATGAAAGCAAATTGGGGTTGGGCGAGCATGCCGATATTTTGGATGCTTATCGGATGTTTGCCAAAGATAAAGGATGGTATAACAAAATTGCCGGTCATGTCGATGGTGGTTTAACCGCCGAAGCTGCAGTTGAAAGAGCTTATGAGGATATGTGGAACAGGCTTTCGGCAACACAAGATACCTATCTTAAAGAGCGTTTGCATGATTTGCGTGATGTGGCCGACAGACTGCTGGCTTATTTGAGCGGAGATAATACGGATATCAAGGCTGCAAATCTTAATGAAATGGTGATTGTCGCTCAAACCATGGGGCCTGCCGATCTGATGGATTATGACTATCATAAAATCAAAGCCCTTATTTTGGAAGAGGGAACACCGACCATGCACGTGGCTATCGTGGCAAAAGCTTTGGGAATCCCTGTCGTTTCCAAAATTAAAGGAATTTATAAAGAGATAAAAACCGGTGAGATTTTGGCCGTTGACGGCGACAACGGCGTGGTGTATGTGCGGCCGGATGATAAAATAATAGAAAAGATAAAGGCTAATATTGCCGAGCGCGAGCGTTTGGCCGCGCAGTTGCTTGAATTAAAAAATCTGCCGGCCAAAACTTTGGATAAAAAACGCATAAATATGTATATTAATGTCGGTTTGAATTTTGATTTGGATTATCTAGAAACTACCAACTGCGACGGCATTGGATTATACAGAACCGAAATTCCTTTTATGGCTGCAGAAAAAATGCCCGATGTGGAACATCAGATTGCTTATTACAATAACCTGCTTGACAGAGCCGGCAATAAAAAAGTGGTGTTCAGAAGCCTTGATGTGGGATCGGATAAACTATTGCCTTACTGGACTTATTCCGGCGAGGAAAACCCTGCAATCGGCTGGCGTTCTATCAGAATTACACTTGATCGTCGAGCCATTTTGCGCCAACAAATGCGCGCTTTTATCAGAGCAGCCAAAGGCAAAGAACTTAATGTGATGTTTCCAATGATTGCTAATTTGACCGAATTTAAGGAGGCAAAAGAAACCTTACTTTTGGAGCTTGAAAAAGAAAAGCGCCGCTCAAAAGATGTTCCAAGGAAAGTTAATATCGGGTTGATGATTGAAGTGCCTTCAATCGTATTTCAGCTGGATGCCGTATTGCAAGAAGCCGACTTTATTTCGGTTGGAACCAATGATTTGGCGCAATTTATGTTTGCCTGCGACAGAACCAACAACCGTTTGGCCGAAAGATATGATGTGTTATCGGTGCCTTTTTTAAGGATTATGCAAGATATTATCGTCAAGGCTAATGAGGCAAAAGTCTACTGTTCGGTTTGCGGCGAAATGGCCTCTAACCCAATTGAGGCAATGGTACTTATCGGGTTGGGATATCGTAATTTATCAATATCAGGAGCTGCTTTCGGCAAAGTAAAGAAAATGATACGCTCTACCAATACCTTATATTTGGCCGATTATATTCAAACCTTGCTTGATTATAATCAACGAACCTTACGACCGCAACTTATTGCTTATGCTCAAGATCACGGTATTGAAATTTTTTAAAAAGTATGTAAGATGTTTGACATACAGCGATTCTAGACAGCAAAGGAACAACTAACAGTGAAAAAAGAAAAAAACATTGAAACTCAGCCTAAAAACAAGGCTTCTGAACCGGCAGCTTCCACCGCTGCGCCCGAAAAAAAACTTGAGAACAAGCCTAAAGCCTCCAAAATTACTAAGGTTGGAGCCATGCTTAAAGAAGTACGGTTAAATCAGGGGCTTAAGACTGCTGATATTGCCAAAAAACTATGCATAAGAAAGATTTATCTTGATGCCATTGAAGACAGCAATTATAAGGAAATCCCTCCTTTGCCTTATGGAATCGGCTTTATTCGCTCTTATGCCAATTATTTGGGACTTAACGGAGGAAATATTGTTGAGCTTTACAAAGAAGAGACCAATATTGCCGAGCCGAAGGATATTCATGTGCTAGAACCGCAACCAGAAGCTTCAATGCCCGGAATGCAATATATCATTATAAGTTTGCTTGCAATTGTGTTGATTTATCTTGGTTGGAGTTCTTTGAGCTCTACCACTGACACTAATACAGATATTGATGTTTCGCAAACGGATATTCAAGTATCCGATGCCCCATCCGATGCCGGAGTGATTGTGCTTGAGGATTTTAATTTTGAGCCACCGGCGGAAGAAGAAATTGTTCCTGAAAATGAGCAACCTCAAAATAAAGCTGCGATTGAAGACCAAATTAAAATATCAGATCAAAGCTATGTCGAATCTGCTGAAAATGATATTATAAACTCTGGGCTTAAAGAAAAAAATTTTGAAGAAACACAATCTGCAACACCCGAAAAAGCGGAAGACAAAGTTTTAGATATTCCTGACAACGGTGTTTTTATTGAAGTATTGAAAGAAACTTGGGTGGAGGTTAAAGACGAATCCAAGCTATATTTGAGCAAGGTATTGCAAAAAGGTGATACCTATACAGTGCCTGAGGGCAAGGGAATGATTTTGTCTTTTGGAAAATATGACGGGGCGAACGTTTATATCAATGGTGTTTTAACCACGGTTGCCCGTCCTAACAAAAAGACTAATATTGAACTTGATCCGTTGCTTGAAGCGAATCGATAGCTGAAGGAATTTACTGAAAATAGCAGAGGCTTTTTCGAGCTTACTGCTATTTTCTTGTATAAATGACCAATTAATTTTTTAAGGATTACTAAAATGAATTTTGCTGAAAATTTGGCTAATCTAATTAACCGCTACAAAGAGCTTAATGCTTTGATCTCCGAACCTGGTGTGCCTACAGACGAAATGATTAAAATGAACAAAGAAATTGCAACTCTGGCTCCGGTGGTTGAGGCCATTGAGCAATATAATACTTTGGATAAAAATCTTAAAGACGCCAAAGAGATGATGGAAGATGCCTCTATGGATAAGGAAATGCGCGATTTGGCCGAAAGCGAATATTTTGAGATAAAAGAAAAACTGCCGCAAAAAGAGCAAGAAATCAAAATATTGTTGCTCCCTAAAGATGATGATGACGAAAAAAACGCCATCTTAGAGGTTAGAGCCGGAACCGGCGGTGATGAAGCAGCACTGTTTGCCGCGGTGTTGTTTGAGATGTATCAGCATTATGCTTCTTTGCAGGGGTGGAAGTTTGAGGTTATGGACGTAAGCGAAAATGAGCTTGGCGGCTATAAAGAAGCAACGGCTTCAATCTCGGGCAAGAATGTTTTTTCCAAACTTAAATTTGAATCCGGAGCCCATCGGGTACAACGTGTTCCGGTTACCGAGAGCCAGGGAAGAGTTCATACCTCGGCGGCAACGGTTGCCGTTTTGCCGGAGGCGGAAGAAGTTGATATTTATATCAACCCGGCCGATGTTAAGATGGAGGCTTATCGTTCATCGGGAGCCGGCGGACAAAAAGTCAATAAAACCAGCTCGGCAGTAAGGCTTATTCATATTCCGACCGGAATTGTAGTCGAATCGCAGGAAGAACGTTCGCAGTTTAAGAACCGCGACAATGCCATGCGCAAACTTCGAACCAAACTATATAATGCCCAAAAAGAAGCTGCTGACAGCGCCTATGCCGAAAAGCGCAAATTGCAAGTTGGAAGCGGCGATCGTTCGGAAAGAATAAGAACCTACAACTACCCGCAAGGAAGAGTTACCGACCACCGCATCAACCTGACACTTTATAAACTTGACGAGGTGGTATCAGGTGATGCACTGGGTGAGATTATTGATGCTTTGATTGCCGAAGATCAGGCGCAGAAGCTGGCGGAGCTAAACTGAAATAAGTTGTTTGATAACTAAAATTTTCGTTGTTTGAAACGCAGATTTTGTTATCATAGGAAAAGACTAACAGGCAAGGCAGAACCAAAGTGGAGCCAAAGTTTATAAACTTGAGAGTACACACAGCTTATTCTTTGTCCGAGGGGGCAATGAAGGTGCCTGCTTTGGTCAAAAAATTGGTGGCAATGAATGCTCCGGCATTTGCCATGACAGACACAGCCAATATGTTTGGCGGAAAGGCGGTGTCTAAATTTGCCGCCGATGAAGGAATTAAACCTATATTGGGCTGCCAATTCTATCTTCGAAATCCTGATGCTGATGATATTTTGAAATCTAAGGGGCGGATTGTTGAACCGGATAAAATTATCTTGCTGGTTATGAACGAGGCAGGATATATGAATATCATGCATTTGATGAAAATATCATATCTTGATAATCCGACGCCGGTTGAAAAACCATATATAACCATTAAAAATTTGCAAGAAGTTAACGAAGGACTGATTGCCTTGAGCGGCGGTGTAGAAGGACAAATCGGACGTTTGTTGCTTGAGGGTAGAGATAGCGAGGCCGATGATGCCACGCTTAAGTTCAAGGAAATTTTCGGCAACCGTTTTTATATGGAGATTGCGCGCATCGGGCTTGAAACGGAACAAAAAACCGAAGATAAGTTTATTGATTTGGCCTATAAGCACAATATTCCGCTGGTTGCCACTAATGAGGCCTTTTTCTTTGATGCGGATATGTATGAAGCGCATGATGCTCTGGTTTGCATTGCGGCCGGCGAATATGTCAGCAACGAAAACAGGCGCAAATTTTCACCTAATAATCGCCTTAAATGCGAGGCAGAGATGGTTGAGTTGTTTGCCGATTTGCCTGAGGCTTTGGAAAACACCGTTATAATTGCCAAAAGGTGCAATTTCTTATCGGACAAAGTGCAGCCCTTGTTGCCGATTTTTATTTGTCCTGATGGTTTGAGCCAAGATGAATATATTGACCAACAAGCCCACAAAGGTCTTAAAGAGCGGATGGAGAGGCATGTCTATTTTGAAGGCATGACGGAAAACGAGAAAGAGGAGCTTGATAAAAAATATTTTGCAAGGCTTGAATATGAATTAAGTGTTATTAAAAAAATGGGCTTTCCGGGATATTTTCTTATCGTGTCGGACTTTATTACCTGGTCAAAAACACACGGAGTTCCGGTGGGGCCGGGACGTGGCTCGGGGGCCGGCTCAATCGTTGCCTGGTCTTTGCATATTACGGATCTTGATCCGATAAAGCTTGATTTGCTGTTTGAGCGCTTTTTGAACCCCGAACGTGTTAACATGCCTGATTTTGACGTCGATTTTTGCCAGGAAAATCGTTATAAAACAATTGAATATGTACAGCAAAAATACGGCAAAGACAAAGTGGCGCAGATTATTACTTACGGTAAACTGCAATCAAAGGCGGTTATCCGCGATGTGGCGCGTGTTCTGCAAATGCCATATTCTCAGGCTGACAGAATATCCAAGATGATTCCTGCCGGAGTTCAAGGCAAAAACCCGACCTTGCAAGAGGCTCTTGACCAAGTGCCGGAATTGGAGGAAATGCGGCAAAATGACCCTCAAGTAAATAAGCTATTTGATATTGCAATGAAGCTTGAGGGGCTTTATCGCAACTCGGGAATGCATGCGGCGGGTGTGGTTATCGGCGACAGGCCTTTGGAGCAACTTGTGCCTTTGTACAAGGACCCGAGGGCTGATATGCCGGTTACTCAATATGATATGAAATTTGTGGAAGAAACCGGGCTTATCAAATTTGACTTTTTGGGCTTAAAAACGCTTACGGTTATTAAAAAAGCTGTTGACTGGATAAAGAAAAGCAAAGGAATCGACCTAATTCCCGATGAAATTCCTCTGGATGATAAAGCCACCTACGAAATGCTACAGCGGGGCGATACATCGGCGGTGTTTCAGTTTGAATCTCCGGGAATGCGTGATGTCCACAAACAGATAAAACCCGATAGATTTGAAGATTTGATCGCGATTGTTTCTTTATATAGACCGGGGCCAATGGATAATATCCCAACCTATATCAAACGCAAACACGGAGAAGAAGAAATAACCTATTTGCACCCCGACCTGGCACCGATTTTGGATGAGACCTACGGAATTATGGTCTATCAAGAGCAGGTTATGAAAATTGCTCAGGTGTTGGGCGGCTATACTTTGGGCGGAGCAGACAAACTGCGCAAGGTGATGGGTAAAAAAATGCGCGATGAAATTCCTAAGCAACGAGCAATGTTTATGGAAGGTGCTACCAAAAACGGTATATCCGAAGAAATTGCCGGCAAAATTTTTGACCAAATGGAAAAATTTGCTTCCTACGGGTTTAACAAATCACACGCTGCTGCTTACTCGCTTATTTCTTATCAGACGGCTTATCTAAAGGCGCATTATCCGGTTGAGTTTATGTGTGCGGTGATGTCTTTGGATATGACCAACGTTGATAAGCTTTTGCTCTATAAAGAAGAATGCAAAAAAATGGGGATTGATGTTTTGGCCCCAGACATAAACAAGTCTTTTTCCGAATTTGCGGTAGAGGGGAACAATATCCGCTATGCGTTGGCGGCCATAAAGTCTGTCGGGGCTGCCAATATGGAGGCAATTGTTAAAGAGCGCGAGGCTAAGGGCAAGTTTAAGGATATATCTGATTTTATTCATCGGGTTGATGCCAAGCAAATAAACCGCCGCCAGTTGGAGCAACTGATTAAGGCCGGCGCTTTTGATGATATGGACAAGAATCGCGGAAAGCTTTTTGCTAATATTGATTTGATTATATCGCACATTAATTCGGCAACCGAGCTTAAAACCAGCGCTCAGAACTCTTTGTTCGGGGTGGAAGAGCTACAATCAAAAGTAACCTTGACGGACAAACCTGATTGGCCCGAGCTTGAAAGGTTGCAATTGGAAGCTGAAGCAATCGGGTTTTATCTATCGGCTCACCCGCTTGACAGCTACAAAAAAGGCATGAAACGCTTAGGCGTTAAAAAGTATATTGAGGTAATACAAGGACTTAGAGTGGGAGATGTCGTCAGAAGCAAGTTGGCAGGTTGTGTTAACTCTTTCCAAAAACGGATCTCTAAAAACGGCAATAAATATGCCTTTGTGGAAATGTCGGACGGCAGCTCAAATTTTGAGGGGTTGCTTTTTGCCGAGGGGTTGAGCAAATATGAGGAAGTAATTAACTCAGGAATGCCTTTGCTTGTGAGCGTAACTATTGATAAAAAAGAAGAAGATACCAACCCAAGATTGATGATTAATGCTGTTGAAACACTTGATCAGGCAATTGCCGAGGTTGCCAACGGGGTGGAGATTTGTATCAATAATGCTAATTGTGTAGGGCCGCTGCATCAAATTTTGAGCAAAGATAGAAACGGCAAAAATAAAATATATATTAGGCCTGATAATGACAATTGGGATATCAGAATTGCACTAAACGGCGGGTTTGCTTTGTTTGGCGATATTTTAACACAAATCAGAGCTTTGCCCGGAATTTCTACAGTAAAGGAAATATAAATGGAAAATTCTGCAACACAAAATACAAATATTGAAGCGGTGCGTTTGCCCATGTTGGCAACGCTATTTGGTGCTTATGGCGTGGTTATTGATAAATTTAAGGAATTCTTTATTTTGGGCAGTATTTATGCCGTTATTTTGGCTGCTGTATATATTATATGCGGAATGGAGGCTTTGTGCGGCAATCCGTTATACCGCGAGGGGCATTTTTGCTCTGACAGCCTTGCATTGTTTGCGGTGATACATATAGTTAATTTCTTTGTTTTGTGTATGTTTATGCGTGCATGGCACCAAGTTATCCGTACCGGTAATTTCAAGCTAACAAGAGATGTTTTTATTCCGGGACGGGCTGAGCTGAAAATCATCGGGGTGTCAATGTTTTATGTCTTGGCGTTCATGATTGCTTTGTTAGCGGCTTATTTGTTGTATGTGAGGGTTCCTAATCCAAATTGGAAAATTGAGCTTGCTTATTTCACGGCGGTAGCTTGGGGATTGCTGGTTCCGTTGGCTGCTCTAAGATTTTTGTGTTGGTATGCATTTGCCGCCGGAAATGAAAAGTTTCCCTCTCTTAAAATCGTTTGGAAAAAGACATCCGGAAATTGGTTCTTGATTATGTCGGCAATGGTTTTAATGTCGGTAATCGGATTGTCATTGTCAATGGCAATCAGCAGAAATTATCTTGCCAATGATAATTTTGACCGTCTTTATGTGGTTTTTGTCGGAGAGTATTTAACTCAGATGGTTTCTTTGTTTATGGCGGCTTGTTTTATAAGCTTATGCTCTTTACAGAAGAAATTTTTGTTTGATGAAAGGACAGAAAATGGAAAATCAGGAAATTAAAAAACTCCCTTTTTGGGATACGATTGCTCGCAGTTTTAAGTATGTATTCAAAAACAGAGCTTTGCTGATTGGTATATTGCCGGTGGTGGCCGCTTTGAGCGTGTTGCAAATATTAATCGGGCTGCCGTTTATGTGCTCACTTAACGCGGCGATGTGCGACGGCGGTTGGGGGCAGATAATAACTTTGCTTACGGTTATATTGGCCTCGGTCGGAGTAATTATAAATTATTGCCGGGCAATTATTTCCAAGGCTGAGGTTGATTTTATCTCGCTTGAATTTTGGAAAAAAATGGGACTTTATCTGGTTGCTTCGTTTATATTGTCGGTAATGATTCTGATACCGATAATGGTAGGTATCTTCTTGATGTCTTTTGCTTTTGATCCTAATGCCTTAATCTCATTGACGACATCGCTGACACTGCTGATTTCGATTGCAACATCAATAGTCATCGCACCGTTATTTTTGGTTTTTCCGGCAATTGCAGCAGGAGATTTCAAAATTATTCGCTGGTCTAAATTGTTTAGCATGGCCAAAGGCAATCATAATGCCATATTCTGGGCACAATTCGTGATTATGATGCCTTATTGGCTGGTGTCAAGAATGTGGACGGCTCTTTATGATATTATCGGCTGGGATAATTATGTCATAAACCTGATATTTGTTGTGGGGGGAATTGCCCTGGGTATCATTGATGCCTGTTTCAAAGGGGCTTTCTTTGCTCATATTTATCAGTTTTTTAAGTTTTATGACAAAGAATAGGTCTAATCAAAATTATATTGAGATATAAAAACGGAGTTTGAGAGATGTCGTATCATTTGTTTATTGCTTTCTTGGCTCCGTTTTTCTCGGCCTTGGCAACTTATACCTAAAGTAACTTATCTACATCGGTATTAAAGCGGCAAACGACAATGATATTTTATATATCCTTGGCCGGAGTTTTGTTTTTGCCGTTGACTTTGTTTTTTGGGCGACCGTCTTTGCCGCCGTTGTCAAGTCTGCCGCTATATTTTATAATTGCCTGTTTGGATGTGGTTTACCTCTATCCTTTTTATACGGCGTTAAAAGTAATTGATACGTCAATTGTATCGGCATTGTTTTCTTTGGGCAAAATTACCGTGCCGGTGTTTTCTTTCATTTTCTTAGGTGAGATACTAAGCCTAAATCAATATATCGGGTTTATCGTCATTGTGATGGCCTCGGTTGCACTAAGCGTTAAAACCGGCAAAATTCCAAAGCTCAACCGTGCTTTTTACTATATGGTTTTGGCATCATTGATTACGTCTCTGCGCGTTGTCTTGGTAAAATATTTGATGAATATTGACGATAATTGGGTTAACCAGGTTTTATATCCCAATATAATTTCGGCAATACTGCCGTTTACTTTTTTGTTGGTAAAAAAATACCGAACAGATATCGTAAAAAATTTTCCGCCTTATATGGAAAAGTTTAAGATATTCGTGCTTGATAACTTTTGGTGCTTTTTGGGAGAGGTTTGTTCGATATATGGTTTGACTCAAATATCTCCGGTGGTTAGTTCGGCAATCGGCGGATTGGCACCTATATTTTTGTTATTGCTCAGCTACATGGCTTTACGGTTGTATGGCCTAAGAATAAAAGAAAAAATAGACGGCAAAATTCTGCAAAAAAAGATATTTTGTTTTATCTTGATTATATTGGGCATGATTTTGGTTGTTTGATAAAAAACAAAAAAGCCTCTTAGGAAGAGAGGCTTTTTTATTATCATAATAACACTAAGCTTGGGCTTTATTTTTGGACTTTACTTTTGAAAAAATGTGATTATGCTTAGTAGTGGAATATACGATGAATATTCTGGGGTGTGGAAACCTCTGCCAAATACATCTAAAGTGTAAAGACGATAACTTTTGCACGCTTTCTGGTTGTATGACTGGAAGTTGGCGAAGTAAACCGTGTTCGGTTAATATGTTGCACTATTTCATTTGGCTAATTTCCAACATCTAGTTGCCTCATCGGGCGGCTTTTTTGTTATAAAATCGACAGAAGTGATATATGAAAAAATTAAAAACTTTTTCCATCAATTTTTTAATGCTCATAACCGTAAGTTAACTGGACAAGCCTATAAAGTTTTTAGCATATTTGGAAAAGAGATTGGACTAAAGAAGAAATAACATGAACGATGTAAAAATACTCAAAAAGGCAGACTTAAAATTCGAACCCAAAGTTTCGATAGTTGTTCCGGTATATAATGTAGAAAAATATTTGAAACAATGCTTAAACAGCATTACCAACCAAACCTTAAAAGAAATTGAGATTATATGCGTTGACGATGGTTCAAGTGATAATTCTTTGCAAATATTGCAATATTTTGCTGCCCAAGACAACCGTTTTACCATTTTGGCCCAAGAACATCTGATGGCCGGTGTCGCCCGCAATAACGGTATGAAACTCGCTAAAGGACAATATTTAGCATTCTTGGACAGTGACGATTTTTTTGAACCGAAGATGTTGCAACTTTTGTATCAAAAAGCCGTTGACACAAATTCTGATATTGTTATGTGTGATATGCGCAAATATGACAACCAAACACACAAATTTTTATCAGGATTCAATCCTCAAACTAAAAATTTTGATGCTGTGGTTCCACTAAAAACCAAAATAAACCTTTTTGATTTTTTTGGCCCCAATGCCTGCACCAAACTTTTTAGACGACAATTTATTCTTGATAACGATTTATATTTTCAAAATCTTAAATCATGTAATGATATCGGATTTAGTTTTTGTGCTGTAGCCGTTGCCAATAAAATTTCCACCATACCACAAGCTTTTATCAACTATCGCATAAATACCGAAACCCAAATCAGCTCAAACCGCGGCAAAAAAGACTTTAATATTGTACATGCATATAAATTTATTAAAGATTTTTTGTTAAAAAACAAACTTGAAGTATTATTAAATGATTTAAAAGAACGAATCTATCACAATTTTGAAGATGAAATTTCTCGATATGAAAGCGACAATATTGAGCAAATAACACAAAAATGCCGCGAGATATTACAAGAAGACTATCCTTTTTTTGCAGATTGTTTTCATTATGAATACAAAAAATATTGCTTTTTTGGTTTTTCGCTGGTTACCAAAAAATCAATAGCTAAAAAAACAACCTACAAACTATTCAACCGCATTACATTAATTGAAAAACTAGATTTCTCACACAAGAGCAATTTTACACTATTTGGTTTTATCAAAATAAAATGCCGAAAAAAGAAAGGAAAATAAGATGATTTTACAAAAAATTAATAATGGCAATAAAAGAAAAATTTACCTGTTTGGAAAGAAAATACTTTCCTACAAAAAGACTACAGATCCACATATAGCTAAGCTTGAGCAAGAGTTGAATTTCATAAAATCTTGGCAAACTGATTTTTATAAAGAAGTTCCTCAACATTTTCCTTTAGTCTTAACTGAAAAAGAAAAACAAACCCTTATCTCCTACCTAAAAAAATCAAATAAATATCTCGAATTTGGTTCCGGAGGATCCACTTTCTTAGCTTTGATAAACTCTAATACCGAGGTTCACTCTGTTGAATCAGACAACGAATGGGTAAACTATATTCGTTCTTGGAAATTGATAAACAATAAAGAAGAAAATAAAAAAGTTTTCTTTAATATCGTTAATATTGGCCCCACCAAAGAATGGGGATATCCAATTAATGATAATATGAAGAGTGAATATCCTAAATATTCATCTGCAATTTTTGATAAAAATAAAAATTTTGATACTGTCTTCATCGATGGTAGATTCCGAGTTGCCTGTGCTTTTGCTGCAGCAATAAATTGTCCCGCTGCAACATTTTTAATGCACGATTATACTGTGCGAAAAAACTACCATATCATCGAAGATTTTTTTGATATTAAAGAAACCGTTGATACATTAATAGTCTTTACCCTAAAAAAAGACTATTCTATTGAAAAGCTACAAAATATATATGAAGAATATAAATATATTACATACTAGTTAATAACATCTCTATATCCTCCCCTCGGGTAAAGCCGAGGGGATTTTATTATATATTTTTTATCGTAAACTCAAGTTTCTTGCCATAGAATTTGAGCAGGCGTTGGTAGTGGCGGGCTGCCAATGGCTTGCCCTGCTCCATCAGCGCAATCATATTCATCGACAGCGGCGTTTGCAAGGCTACATCTTGAAGGCTCAGGCCTTTTTCTTGCCTGAGTCTTCGCAATTCAATCGACAATTTTTCTCTTAATTCTTGTTTTAGATTCACAGTTTTAACTCCCCATAAATTTTGTTCATGATTAAAACAAAACCGCCTTAAAAAACTAAGGCGGGGAGTTCACAACAGTCAAATTACTGTCTGGGTTATTCGTGCATAGCCTTATATCCCCAGCTCCCCAAAAGAGGAGATGATTTTTTTGATTTGAGGAGTTGTGACACTCCACCAAAGCCTCTCGCTTTGGCAAGAGATAAGTTAGAGCAGATTACAACATTTGGCAAGAGGTTTTTATGTTCGCAACTGTAAACCCAAACCTATGGTGTTATAAAAAGATTTTAGATATCGCCAAAATTATATTTACAATGTTTTTGTTTTGTTCTACTATACTCGGTGTAAAAATTAATAACAGTTGGAAAATTATAAACAACTTAGATTATAGGAAAAACCAATGGCGAAAATAATTAAAACAATCCTAAAAATAATATTATACTTTTGCATATTGTTTATCTTAGGCATTATTGTAATGGGATTTATATTAAATTCACCGGAAAATACTAAATTGTATAATAAATGTATGGAAAATTGTTTAGCTCAAGGAAATTCCGCACAAGTTTGTGACTTATCTGCCTGCTCATAAAAGATAGGGGTTAGATATTGTTATAACCAATTATAG
>CASDRW010000111.1 GCA_949283275.1 uncultured Pseudomonadota bacterium | reverse complement strand
GTTTGTAGGCTCGTCCAACAAGAGCATATCCGGCTGCTGCAACAACAAGCGGCACAACGCCACGCGTCTTTTTTCGCCGCCCGAAAGTTTGGTAACATCAGCCTCTGCCGGCGGGCAGCGCAAAGCATCCATGGCAATCTCGATTGTGCGTTCCAAATCCCAACCGTTGCAGGCATCTATTTTTTCTTGCAATTCGGCTTGTTCTTCAATCAGGGCGTTCATTTCCTCATCCGACATCGGCTCGGCAAACTTCATCGAAACTTCTTCAAATTTTTTCAACAAATCTCTGGTTTCGCCCAAACCATCCATAATATTTTCCATCACATTTTTACTTGGGTCTAGTTTAGGCTCTTGCTCCAAATATCCAACCTTAACCCCGTCGGCGGCCCAGGCCTCGCCGTTAAATTCCTTATCAACTCCGGCCATAATTTTTAATAGCGTGGATTTACCAGCGCCGTTAACCCCCAAAACGCCGATTTTAGCCCCCGGTAAAAACGAAAGTGTAATTCCCTTAAACAGCTCTTTGCCCCCGGGAAACACTTTGCTCAAATTTTGCATCACAAACACATATTGAAGCGAAACCATTTAAAAAAATCTCCGTCAAAAATTTATCTTGCGCTAGAATATAAGGGCAAGTTTCAACAAAAGCAATCTTTTTTTACTTTTTGCGGCTGATGCGTTTTGGTGTACTCAAGATTCTTTGGCTGCCGATTTGAGCACCTGATGGTTTTATCTGATTGCCTGCTTGCATTGAGGCATCTTTAAATTCAACTTTTTTAACTTTACTCAAATCACGATTATAAATTGAATCCGCCCTTTGTTTAACATTAGAATCTTTGTCATAAATCATTGTTGCATCATAGGGATTCCTTGGGGTTAGTATTTGTCCGTCCGGCATTTTGATGGTACCATCCCCGTAAAGTGTAGCCTTAAAGATGTCTTGCGCATCAAAACGAGCCACGATATTGGCACAATCGGCAAAATTATCCAGCTGTTTTGCTACAAAAACATCGGCTTTTTCTTCGGTAAACACACGTAAAGCTTTATCTTGCATGGCATCATTTGGCGACTTAGTCAAAATAATTGCTCTAGCCAACAGTTCAAACGTATCATACTTTGCCGACCCACAGGCTAGGCCCTGCCCGGCTACAGCCCCCAACGCTCTGGCCTCATCAACATAAGCCATTTGGGCTTTTACCGGAGTCGCTACAATAACAAACATAAGAACAACAAGCAATCTCAACATATTACCTCTCTTTACAATTTGCCTTAAAGAATATCAAATAATACAAAAAAAGCAAATTAATCTTATTTTTTACATAACTTTCAAAAAAATCAGTTGACAATAGGTTTTATTTATACTAGTTTGCAAACAACTTTTAAGATTGAAGGATTAAAAAGATGAAGATTTACAGTTCATTAAAAAGCAAAAAGGTTCGTGATAAGGACTGCCAAATCGTCCGTCGCAAGGGCCGTGTATACGTAATTAATAAAAAGAACCCCAAGTTAAAAGCTCGTCAGGGTTAATGCGAAGCATTGTTTGCTTTAGATAGATTAGGACCTCTGCCCAAAGGCGGAGGTTTTTTATGTTATTATCTTGTTAATCAGCTTGGAAAAAACTAAATATAGCTGTATAATTTTTTGAGGGATTATTACTTACTTTGGAGTATAAACAATGTTATTGCGTTTTATATTTGCATTTTTATTGCTTTTTACACCTTTTTACTCAGCATCGGCCCAAGATACCGCTAAGTCGTCTCCTCAAATTCCTAGTTGGCAACCCAATCCGGAACACAACAAAGTTTTAGATGAAATTTCATCAGCCATCGGATCTTCGGCACTACAAAACATTACCTCATCCGAGCAAGTCTTTTGCTATCAAATCGCCAATCCGCCTCAAAACTACACTGGTTATACCATTGACGGCATGGCCATTGTCGGGTTTTGCGGGGTTATCAATCCCGAGCTGCAAACTCTCATCAAATCAGAGCTTTTAATGAATCCCGAAAATATTATTTTTGACATTACTGAAAATTGCGTTATCAAACCGCAAATTATGCTACGTTTTGTCCGGGGCATTGATTCTACTGATTTATTGCTTTCTTCACCTTGTCATGCTTTGGCTATTTTCTATGGCGGCAAAATTTCGGCATTCAACGCCAAAC
>CASDRW010000110.1 GCA_949283275.1 uncultured Pseudomonadota bacterium | reverse complement strand
CATTCGCTCAAATATAAAAATTCCTCTCTGATAATTTACGGAATGTCGCTTGGTAGTTATGCTGCCATAAATACGACTTATGTCAAAGGTGAAAATGAAGCGTTTTCCGCTCTTATTTTGGAAGTTCCGTTTGATAGTCTTATAAATGTGGTTAAGCAAAGAATTTGGCCACTATTTCCGTTTGATTCAATGATTAAGGATCAATATGACAACACATATAAATTAGCTCAGCTTAAGCTTCCGGTATTAATTATGGGGGCTGCAGAAGACAAAGTTGTTCCGGTAGGCAGAGCCAAAGCTTTGTATAAATCTGCCAATCACCCCAAAGAAATGATTATATATCCCGATGCAAATCATTCGGACTTATATGATCACAAAAACTATCAAGATATTTTAAACTGGCTTAAAGACAATGAAGAAATTAAGTAACCGTAGTTATACATTGCATAAAATGGCAGACTTTGCCGGCGTTATTTTGCTGGTAGGTCTGTTGTTGTTTATTTGGCAATTATATCGCGGTTCAATCAGCCTGCCGTTTCTAAAACCTTATATTATCAGGGCTCTAAACCACGAGGATACGGACTATGAAGTAACGCTTGACGGCGTTAATCTTGAGTTGGTGCGTTCGGTTCAACCGCTTAGGATTATAGCCAATAATGTGGTATATAAAAAAGAGGGGGATATCACAATTAATGCCCCCAAGGTAGCATTGTCGTTTAGTATCAAAGCGTTGCTCAAAGGAGTTATTGCGCCAAGCACGATAGAGATTAATCAACCGCAGATTTTTATTTTCAGTAAATATGGTCTCAAAGAGGACAAAAGTTCTTCCGAGATAAATCGCAAAAAATTGGAATATTATTTTGATCAGGCCGGCAATTTTTGGGAGCGCTTTAATTCCGAAGACAACACCTATCCCGAAAGTTACATTAACACCATAGAAATAAGCAAAGCCGATGTAGAGCTTTTAGAGGTTGATTTAGGTAAGAAATGGCGCTTTAGCGATGTAAACTATATCTTTGACCGCGGCTTTGGCAAACTAAACACAGAGATAAACGCGCTTATGCCGCTTGCTGAAAGCACATCATCGGTAGGTCTTTCGGTTGAGTATGATTACGGCCAATCGGAAGCGGAGATGAAATTTTATTTTTCGGATTTAATACCGGCCAATTTGTTGCAACTAATTACCCCAGCAAACGCTTCCAAAGATTTTTATAACATCAGGATACCGCTTCACGGCAGTCTGAGTACGGTTTTAAATTTGGAAAATTTACAGGCTTATAAAAGTGATATACTTGAAAACAGTAGCCGGATAGTAGATAAAATATCATTTGCTTTTGAAGGAGAAAAGGGCAAGATAAAATTTTCGGCCGATGAAAACTATGATTATGATGTTTCAGGTTTGGTGCTCAAAGGCGAAATAAGCGGCAACTTAGAAGATATAAAAATCAGCGATGCCAATCTTGATCTTGATAATCAAAAAGCTTCACTAGGTTTTGAAATTAAAGGGCTTAAGGAGTATTTACTACACTCTTCAAAGAAAGACTTAAAAATCAGGATTTTAGCCAAGATTAAAGAGCTTGAGACCAATATGTT
>CASDRW010000109.1 GCA_949283275.1 uncultured Pseudomonadota bacterium | reverse complement strand
TGTTCCAAAGCAAGCTCCGGTGTTTCTTTAACAAAGGCATTAAGACTGCGCTTGTTTTCCATGTTTTTAATATAGCTTTCAGTCAGCTCAACGGCGCTGAATTCTTTTTTGCTTAAGCCCGATTTGGCCTCGGCGATGGTAAGAGAGGTTAAATCTGTCATCTTGGTAAAATCCTATTCTACAACTTTGGGTACGGCAAAATAGCCATATTCTTGCATCGGGGCATTGGCCAATATGGCTTCGGCCTGATTGCCCTCGGTAACCTCGTCTTGACGCATCTCAAGAGTTCCGTCGTTTACCGAAACAAGCGGCTCGACATTTTCGGTATCAACTTCTTTTAATTGGCCTACCCATTGCAAAATCTTGTTGAACTCATCTTCGGTTGCTTTTATCTTGTCATCATCAATTTTAAGATGGGATAAAATCGCAATTTTTTGTACAGTCTGAGCATCTATGGACATTTTTGTTTATTCCTTTAATATTGAATTTTTATGGGCGGTATAACCGCATCATATTTTAGTCTTTGTAGCACGTTTAATAATTCTTTATCAAGTCCTATCTTAGTTTTTAGCTTATTAATCATAACGTATGGTGAAGCCGAAAAAAGCTCGGATATCTTCTCGGCCATGGTTTTGGGTTTGGGATAGAACTCTATCCTTATGGGCTTATCCAAATTTATATTACCAAGCTCAACCGCCCTGACAAATGCCAAATCATAACCGCCGACTTCATCAATCAACCCATTTGATTTGGCCTGTTCTCCGGTCCAAACTCTGCCGCGGGCAAGCGTGTCCATCTTTTTTAGACTGATGCGACGAGCCGAAGCGGTTTTGGCAACAAAATCATCATAAACTCTGTCTAAGGACTTATTAAACGCTTCTTTTTCTGCGGCCGAAAAGGAATGATTTAGGCTCATAATACCGGAATTGCGTCCAAAAGAAACACTCTCCCAATTAATATCAAGATTTTGCCAAAGCCCGCTTAAAACCGGTTTGCCGCCCAAAACGCCGATTGAGCCGGTTATGCTTAGATCCTGCGCCATGATAATGTCTGCCGGCAAAGCAATAAAATACCCGCCCGAGGCCGCATAGGACGACATTGAAACAATAACTGGAATTTGTTTTTTCTCCTTAAAATCACTCAGGGCCTGACGCATGTAATCAGCCGCCAAATAACTGCCGCCGGGAGAGTCTATTCTTACTATCAGTGCTTTGAGATCTTTGATTTCTGATAACTCTTTGAGGTTGGCGGCAAAACTCTCGGCTCCGGCTACAACCTCTCCTTGCAACGGCTCAAATATGCTTTCTCCAGAGCTAATCTCGCCGTTTATAACAACAATGCCAACGGCTTGTTTGCCTTGGCTTGGCGCCAGAAAGTATAAGTAATTAAGCCAATCAAAGGTTTTTGCATCATATTCGCTCTCAAGCCGATTGATTAAAGTATTGCGATAGGAAAGCTCATTTACCAACAGATTGCTGATGGCCTTTTCCGCACTCAAAGGCGCATTATCTATAAGATTAAGCAAGTCTTGCTTGGAAATATCTTTGGCCGCAGAAATATCATCAATAATCTTGGCAAATATCGAGCCGCCTAATTTGTTAAGCTCCGTTTGAAGCGAGGCCGACATCTTTTCATCGGTAAATGACGAATAAGCGCTCTTATATTCATGCCTGGCATAAAATTCAGGCTTTATACCTATGCGATTTAGCAGTTTACGCACAAAAGGCATCTCGATACTTATGCTGGTAATACCAACCTCGCCTCCGGGCTGCAAAATTATCTCATCAAAGGCGCTGGCCAAATAATATTCCGACATACCACCGCCAAACGAACCAAAGCTTTCGGAAAAAATATAGGCTTTTTTACCAACACGCCTAAATGCTGATATGGCTGAACGCAACTCCTCAATCTGCGATAATGACAAATCACTTTGGCTGATTTCGGCAAATATGGCTTTTATTCTGTCATCGGCCGAGGCCGCTGCTATTGCCCTAATTAAGTCATAAAATGAAGCGTTTT
>CASDRW010000108.1 GCA_949283275.1 uncultured Pseudomonadota bacterium | reverse complement strand
TGTTCCAACACCTTGGCATTCAGCCCCGAGTAAACTCGGGGTTGTCTGTAAGGCAACTAATAAAAACTCCGAGATTAAAGAAATCTCGGAGTTTTTGCGTTGCTAGCTCTGGCTCGTAGGGCTCATGTCTTTTGAGACAAAAGCCAATCGCCAACTCGCTGCGGTCACCGCTTTGGTAACAACAGATAGTTTTTTTATAAAAAAATCTCTCTGTTTAACCAAAGCGTAATCTGCGGTAAAAAAATCTGAATTATGTCAGATTTTTTATCCTCGCCGCATTCGTAATGCTAAGGGTCGGTAGTTCGAGGACACTCAACCGGCACCATTTGAGTAAAAATCCATGTTTAATAAAAACTCCGAGATTAAAGAAATCTCGGAGTTTTTGCGTTGCTAGCTCTGGCTCGTAGGGCTAGCGCCTCACTTTTTGGCGGCGTAGCAAAAGTTTTTGCTGTTTTATTTGTTGAAAAAAATATTTTACGGTATTATCATCATAAACGCTAAATATAATTTATTCACTATATGAAAACAACACGTAATGAAGCTGTGGCTCAAGGAGCTGCCGCTTGGTATGAACAGCAAGAGCATGAGCAAATCATGAAAGATCTTGACAGTGTTCAAGGATGCATGACTGAGTGTTCCTGTGGTTATGGCCACGGCAGTCATTGGACGGTAAAAAAGCTTGAGTTAACCAAATTGCGCAAAATTATGTTTCGCAATAACAAGAGCGAAATCCTCCACATGATTAATCGCTATGGTCAGGCTGCGGCGCCAGAACGTTTTACTTATGGATGCGATGCCTGTCACAAAACGCCGACAACGGACAATATTTTGCCTGATGAAATACAAAGGCAAATAGCGCTTCGCAACGATACCGATGAGATGGAAGCTTTTCTTTCTTATCAGGGATTTTGTCCCACAGGACAAGATGTCATTCTTGATCGCAATAATCATGACGAGATTATGCACTATATCTCGCGATATGGTTTTGCACTCAATCAACAGCGCCGGCTCAAAGCTCGCAGCAACCGAGATGAGATGTGTCTACACATCCTCAAACATGGTTTAGCCGCAGAGCTTTTAGACGAGATGTTTGACAATATAGAACATGGCGGTGATTTGTCCGAATATTATGATTTCATAAAACTTCGGGAATTGCCGATTCCGCATCAAAGTCGGATGCTAAAAGTTGTCGAAACACCGGAGTTTAGGGCATATGTCAGTCGCTATGGTTTGTGGGAAAATGTGCATGACGATTTGGTTAAATACCGTTCGGAAGACGATTTGGCCTATTATCTCACCTTGCACAACTATCTCAAAAGCTCGGCTGAAAAGGCATTGGCTCGGGATAAGTCTCATTCTCTGAAAATGCTTTACATATCAAGATATCCGTTTGCTCTCAATTCGTTTTTTTGCGAGTTGTTATCCTGTGATAATCTTGATTACGAGGCAATTTCGGCATGTATTCCCAAGTTGGATTTCAAAAATGGTGTCAGACTCATATTTTGTTCTTATGACAATAAAACAGAGGACGAAGACATCAAACTGATGCGATTTGGCAGTACCGAAGATGTTATGGCGCGTATTAAAGAAAATAAGCTGACGCTCAAGGCCTTGGTTTATTTATTCTATCGCGACAACCCCAAGGAGCTGGAGGCCTATATGCAAGAGTGGGGCAAGCCACGCAAGCCTCAAAGGTCAGACTCATCTTGTAGTTCTTTTAATTATGACATTGGTGAGGATGCAATATCTTCAAGGGAGTATACGACCTATCTGTAGTGTTATTAGACAAGCTTTGAGGACAGCCTCAAAGCTTGTTTTTTTACTCTTTTCCGCTTGAGCCAAACCCATTTTCTCCGCGAGCCGTTTCGCTGAGTTCCTCACATTGTATTACTTCCGGTTTAAAGATGGGGCAGATAACAATTTGGGCAATCCTATCAAGAGGTTTTATTTCCACATCCATATCATTAAAGTTCATAACATTAACTTTAATCTCGCCGCGATAAGAGGCATCGAGGGTACCAAACTGGGCAATAATGCCGTTTTTGGTCAAGCCTGAGCGTGGTCTGATTTGAATTTCGGCCGAGCAAAAATTATTTTGTGGATAATTTTCCAGTTCCAAACAAATTCCGGCCGGTATTGTAGCGATACTTTTTGCCGGAATAATCCACGATTCGTCAATTGCGGCTCTGATATCATATCCGCTGTCGCCATCTTTGGAAAACAGCTCTGGCAAATCGTTTCGTAAGTATTTTACTTTCAGTTTCATGGTGCTAACTCCTAAAATTTACCATATATTAACCAGATATAACTAATCTGACAATGCCAAATAATATAAACATACCAAAATATACTTTATTAGCATTTTGAAATATTTTGTGATTTGGCTTTTGTAAGAAACTACAATAGGCTTTTTGCATAGTCCGAAGAGACTATAAAATGTTAAAATTTTAACAAATAAGGAGACTTTTAATGAAATTTAGAACTATGTTGCTTGCTTCTGCAGCCGTTATGTTTACATCATCGGCTTTTGCTGCTGATATTACTAATCCGTTCTTCTTGCCGACTCAAGGCAAATTCTTGTCTGATACTTCGGTAGAATATTCTCGTGCTAAAATGGACTTAGGTGCGCAATTAGGTGAAGTTGTTGGTAAAGATATCTATGCTAATGAAACATTGACTTTTGGTTTGACCGACAATTTGGCCATCGTTGGCAGCATTGGTAACACTTTTGATTATGATAAAGATGATGAGCTGAACAATGATCACAACTTTGATTATATGTTGGGTGTAAAATATAACCACAACTTTGGCAAAGTTTTGACTCAAGTTGGTGTTTCTTATTGGACAATGGATCCTCGTTCTTGGTATGGCACCAGCGGTGAAGGTGATGAATATGACACCAACCGTTGGGAGAAAGAGCTTGGTGGCTATGTACAAGTTGGCTATGACATGGGCTGCTTCACTCCGTACACCTACTTCTCTGTTGACAGCAATATTGACAAAGCAAACAGAGAGCAGAACTATACATGGTTCATCGGTGCTCACAAGATGTTTGACAAAGTTGCTCTTGACGGAGGCTTCCGTTACGCATTTGGCGACGAAGATATGGGTAATGGCCAAGGTGATGCTCATGAGGAGGCTTGGTTTGTTGAAGCTTCTGCCGACTACTATGTAAAAGACAACTTCACACTTGGTATCTATGGTGACTACTATCTTGGCGGTACAGGCCACGAAGATGTTGATTATGACTACACCATTGGCTTGAATGCTAAAGTATTGTTCTAAATTTCAAGAATAATATTTAGGTAATAAAAAAGCGTCCTTTTGTTTTGCAAAGGGCGCTTTTTTCTTGCTTTTATCAGTGTGCTTGCTAATATATCAGGCATTGGG
>CASDRW010000107.1 GCA_949283275.1 uncultured Pseudomonadota bacterium | reverse complement strand
CTGCTCTTCTGCCAGTGTTGTCTTTCATCGGTTATGGTTAATATTATCCAGTTGGTTATTTGGCTTTGCAAAGCCTTTGCATCCTGCATTTGATTAAATTTACGCAAGATAAAATCAAGTAGACGTAATTTATCTATTTCAATAATACTATTTGCTGTCAAATTTACTGTTAAAATATACTTTCATCTCTTTTATACAGTAGGCTTGTGTTTGGATTGTATTATCATCTATATGTTTTAATTCTAAGCAATAAGAAGGTAACTTTTCCCGAATATTGGTGTGGAAAATGGCGTTTTGTAGTTCTTGTTCACTAAATTTTCCATGATTAAACAATATACGAAAATGCTATATTATAACTTCAGACGGAATGAAAATCCAACCCCAAACTGTTGAAAATTACATAGACGGCTTTAAGAACGCACATGTCTTGTATCAGGCCAACAGATATGATGTAAAAGGGAAAAAAATGCTTAAAACCCTGAATAAATTTTATCTGGTTGATATGGGAATACGTCAGCACTTGCTTAGTAACAAAGATAAAGATGACGGACATATCTTGGAAAATATCGTTTATTTAGAGTTGTTGCGTCGAGGTTATACTGTTTATGTCGGCAAGGTTGATATTAAAGACAAAGATGGAAAGATTAAAGCCTTAGAAGTTGATTTTATGGCAGAAAACGAAAATGGCATTGAATATTACCAAATTGCCAATACAGTAATGGATAGCGAAGTTTTGCAACGAGAATTACGACCTCTTGAGGCAATTCGCGACCATTATCCGAAATTTATTCTTACAAGAGATTACGGAACGGCTGATTATAACGGTATCAAAAAGCTAAATGCTTTAGAGTGGCTCTTGGGACGATAAGAATAAAAAACGCTATGTAACATTTTTTAATCTGCTAGGTAGGAAAAGTAAATATCATTGGTAAAATATTCTTGTCTTTAGTTGTTGACAAAAATATTTGATTTATTTGGTTTTCTGTGTTACAAGCGTTGCTTATGGAAGAATGTAAGAACATCATATCTTTAGACAGCACAACTCCGGATAAAGCTCATATTGGGGGAGGGAAATTTGTTGGCTTAGCACAAATCAAACCATTATTGGTAAAATATAAAGAACAATATGGTATAGATTTTGAATTGCCCAAAACTTTTGCGATAACAACGGATGCTTTTAAGAAATATGATATAGCTAATAAAGGCATACCTGAGGAAATTATTAACCAGGCCATGCAATGTATGGCAGCTTGCGGGGGAAATGTTGCTGTCAGATCATCTGCTGATATAGAAGATTTATCTGGTAAAACACATAGCGGCGAATTTGAATCGGTTTTATCCATTAAAAATAAACAACAAATGATAGCGGCTTTAGAAACGATATATCAGTCTGCACAAAATGTTAACGGTGCTCAAATGGGAGTGATTATTCAACCCATGATAGATACGCCTGTGATGGCGGGTGTTCTTTATTCTCAGGATTTTAACGGTGACCCTCTGATTGCAATTAACTGGACACAAGGTAAGCCGGCTAATTTTTTATTGGTTAATAAAGAACAAGGCAATTTAACCAAAATCAGTAAATATGTGCGAACAGATGATGGTTATAAATTATTTGAATTTCCGGATATAAAGGCAAAAAATGACAATGATATACTGCATTCTGTCTTTGATAACTGTATGGTAAATTTTTATGTTGGCTGCTTCCAAGACTTTAATATGCAATATATTACGCAGTTAACAGCTTTGGCTAATCATCTGGAAAAAGATTTGGGTTATCCGGTTGATGTGGAGTTTGCGATATCACAAGATGGTAAAATTTCTATTCTACAACAACGACCATATATTATGAATAATAATTATGTGGTGAAACAGTTAGAAAACGGAGATTGGGTCGGATATAAGAAAAATAATCCTATTGTTGCCGGTGAAGTCAAGATTGTTGATCATTTTATATCAACTGAAGAATATAAACGAGCCAAAGAAAACAAAGATTTTGCCAATAAAATATTGTTATCCAAAAGTGCCTACAACTATGATGGTTTTGCGATATTAGCAGGGGCCGATAGTGATAAAAATGTTTTGCAATCAAAATTAAAAATAGATGCTGGTTACAGAATACATTCCGAGCTTTACGGACATTATGGCAACCAATTTAGAGAAAGAGGAACTCCTTTTTTCTCAACACAAAGAAATAACGAATTTCAACATGTGAAAGATGGTGATTGGTTCAAAATTGATTTACGAACCGGAAACTTTAAAACATTTCCGCAAAAAGATAAATCATTTAATATCGCTAACGTTGTTCAGATGCTTCAAAATAGCAAATGAACCTCCACCGGCTAATGCCGGTGGTATCATTTTAGTTCAAGCCAAGCTTGCCCCATATCTTCTTTATAGCGCGAAGATATGGGTATGTCTGCCTCTACCTGCTCACGCAGGTAGTGGTACGTTTGAATCATAAAAAAAGACATCGCAAGGATGCCTTTTTTTATTGGTGCGCTAGGCCGGAAGGTAAATTCCCAACTCAATAACAAACATATTGTTCTTTTTCTTCGTTCGAGTTGGGCCCCTTTCGCGTCGTAAGCCTCAAATTTCGTGTTTCGCTAAGCTAAAAGCTAAAGCTCAACACTCATTTTCGCCAACTATCCGCTCCGAACCTTCGGTTCGCTTCCCCCTGCACATAGCCAATAAAAAAGACACCGTTAAGGTGTCTTTTTTATTGGTGCGCTAGGCCGGAATCGAACCGGCACGGAGTTGCCTCCAACAGATTTTAAGTCTGCAGCGTCTACCTGTTCCGCCACAAGCGCATAATCTAACCACCTTATACATAGCTTTTTACATAATTGCAAGATTATTTTTTGATATTTTTATTCTCTTTGGGGGTTGTCTTAAATTTGAGATTGTGTTTTTTGCCAAAATGTGTTTTGTTATAAAACGTTATAACAATAATTGCTTTGCTCTTTGATAAACGGCAGTTGACAGCGTCACGGTTTATTTTTTTTGCAAAGCCTTTATAAAAAGGATTTATAAAATGATTAAAACTTTTGATTTGTCTTGGAAAGATTATATCCTTCCCAATATCCATCATGAGGGATGGCGCTTCGTCGGAATCTTTGTGGCTGTAACAACGTTACTGGCAATTATTTGGGAGCCGTTGGGATGTATCGGTTTGGTTTTGACAATTTGGTGCTATTATTTCTTCCGTGATCCGCAAAGAGTTACCCCGGATATTAAAGATGTGGTGGTATCTCCGGCCGATGGTATTGTGCAAATGATTGCCAAAGTGAAGGCTCCGGACGAGCTTAATATGGGCGAT
>CASDRW010000106.1 GCA_949283275.1 uncultured Pseudomonadota bacterium | reverse complement strand
AAGTTGTTTTCCCTGCGCCGTTAGGGCCGACAATACCTATTTTGTTGCCGCGGATAATTCTGGTCGAAAAATCTTTGATTATCTCGCGGTTGCCAAACTTTTTGGCGATATGTTTGGCCTCAATTACCAATTTGGAGCGGAAATCTCCTTCATCAATATTAAGATTGATATTGCCTATTTGTTTTATCTGCTCGCGACGTTGACGCCTAAGCTCAATTAAACGGCGCAATCTGCCCATATTGCGGCGACGTCTGGCTGTAACGCCTTTGTGTAGCCATTCGGTTTCTTCGGCAATTTTTTTATCAAGGTTGTTTTGAGCGATAATTTCCTGGTTAATAATCTGTTCTTGCCAGTTTTCAAAATCTGTAAAACCTTTGTCGTTTATGTGCATATTGCCGCGGTCAAGCCAAAAAGTTTCTTTTGATACATGGTTAAGAAACATTCTGTCATGAGAAATAACCACAACGGCACCGCGAAAATCGTTGATTATACGTTCAAGTTTTTCAATTGTGGCAATATCCAAATGGTTTGTTGGTTCATCCAATAACAAGATATCAGGTTCTGAGATAAGAGCTTGCGCAAGGGCAGCTTTTCTGCATTCTCCGCCTGATGCTTTTTTAGGATTAATATCTCCGTTGATATTAAGTTTCTCAAGCCAGATATCAGCCAAATAATTGTGGTTTTGCTCTTTGTCTTTAAGTCCGGACAGCACCGCCTCCTTTAACGAAGCAAAAGAGGACAAATCGGGTTCTTGGGGCATATAAGCTATTTTGGTTCCCGGCTGAACAAATATTTCGCCGACATCAGGCTCAATTATGCCGGATATAACCTTTAATAAAGTTGATTTACCGGATCCGTTGCGTCCGACCAAACATATTTTATCTCCGCGGTTAATATAAAGCTCAACATTGGAAAACAAATGATTGTTCCCAAAAGCAAGTGATATATTCTTCAAAGTGTAAATAGGGGCTTCGGCCATAATTTTTTCCGCTCATTAAACTTAATGTCCAGACAAACAATCAAGGGTTATATTATAGTTATGCACAATATGCAATTAAATATTTACTTCCCGTTAATAAATAAATATCATTCAAACAGAAGGTAAGGAAGTAAAGGGAGAATTTGATGCCTTTAAAGATAGAACTTAAACCGCGAGAGAGCATAATTATTGGGGACGCATTAATCACCAATGATAATGATCGCATCCGTTTTTATATAGACGGAAAGGTTCCTATTTTGCGCGAGAAATTTATTTTACGTGAGAAGGAAGCGACAACACCAGCTCGTCGTGTCTATTTTATCGTCCAGCAGATGTATTTATCAAAAGGCGATAAGCAATTGCAGCAGATTTTTATTGAATACATACGCGATTTGCAAAAAGCCGCGCCTAGTTTGCGTCCTTTTGTTGCATCAATAGCTGAGGCGGTTATTGTCAGTGACTACTATGCGGCAATTAAAGCTGCCGGCAAGTTAATAGAGCAGGAAGATAAAATATTTGGTTCGGCCTTGAAAGGCAAATAGAGTATTAATTATTTTGGTTTAACAACATTTTTATTGGAAATTTTGCCATAGAGCAAAAAAAGAAGGAGATAGGATATGGCTCAAACGATAACATTGACGGCAAGCATGCGTTCAAATCTTGCGTCATTAAAGTCCATTCAAAGCCAAATGGACGGCACGCAGGAAAGGCTTTCAACTGGAAAGAAAGTAAATTCTGCGATTGATAATGCTTCGAGCTATTATCAGTCGCGTGCTTTAACCAATCGCGCCAGCGACTTGGATGCGCTGTTGGATAGTATGGGGCAAGGTATTCAAACGATTGAAGCTGCCAACGAGGGTATTGAAGCAGTAACCTCGTATGTAGAGCAGCTAAAATCGGTAGCCGAGTCGGCCTATGCGCTGGATCCTGAATCTAATAGCTATGCAGAACAGATAGCCAGTTATCAAAAGCAATTTGCTACCATTCAAGACGAAATAACCAAATTGGTAAACGATGCTTCTTACCAAGGTATAAACTTGTTAAAGGGCGGCAAATTGACGGTAACTTTCAATGAAACCCGTTCCAACAAATTTGTCATTCAGGGTGAAAACATTATTGAAGAGATGAATATCGGCAGTGCCAACGATTGGGTCTATGAAGGCGATGCGGTTACTAACGCTACTGCAGCCGAGGCAATAGAAATTTCGCCGGCAATTAATATTGAAAATGGTGCAGAAGTTTTGTCTCCCGATGGTGGAACGACTCGGTATGCTAAGGCGACAGACGGAAAATATTATAAAGTCAATGCCGCCGGTACAGATTTAGAGGGTGCTGCAACGGCATATGAAGGTGATGTTTCGGCTCTGAAACCGATTTCTCCTGATCCGGCAACGATGGCAAATGAGGTTGATGTTGCCGATGCTGTAGAAGTTGCGGCAGGAACCGAGCTTTATCTTTTAGACGGAGCAACCATAGCCAAAGGTGATGATGACAATTGGTACAATATCTCGAGCAAGGCTCAGGTTGCAACCGGAGCAGGTGTTCCGGCCGATGCCACGGTTAAGCAAACTGGCGGCAGCTATGCAACTTCTATTGATGGTACAATCACCGAGATTGCCGGAGCTATAGACTACCTTCGTTCTTATGCTACCGAGTTAGGTAACAACTACTCTATTATTGAGACTCGTCAGAACTTTACTGATGCTTTGATAGATGTGTTAGAGACTGGATCTGACAACTTGGTATTGGCAGATATGAACGAAGAATCAGCCAACTACCTGGCATTGCAGACCCGCCAGCAATTGGCGATTAACTCGTTGTCCTTGGCTTCACAGTCGGCACAGTCCATTTTGAGCTTGTTCCAATAGGATATTGGAGCATTTCTCCCAAAAAAAGGCGGCCTGAATGGTCGCCTTTTTTGCGTGTTTGTCAGTATGAACCAAATAGTTACGAAAAATTAACGTTTATATATGATAATATAACTGTTCAAAAGTATTTGAAATTTTTCAATAATGGAGAAAGAATATGTCTAATACAATAACATTAACAGCGAGTATGCGTTCTAATCTATCATCGCTAAAATCTATTCAATCACAAATGGACACCACGCAGGAAAGACTTTCAACAGGAAAGAAAGTAAATTCTGCAATTGATAATGCATCAAGCTATTATCAAGCCCGCGCCTTAACCAATCGCGCCAGCGACTTGGATGCGTTGCTAGACAGCATGGGACAAGGGATTCAAACAATTGAGGCAGCCAACGAGGGTATTGAAGCAGTAACCTCGTATGTAGAGCAGCTAAAATCGGTAGCCGAGTCGGCCTATGCCTTGGATCCGTCGACCGATAGCTATACAACTCAGATGGAAAGCTATATAGAGCAGTTCAAAACCATCCAAGACGAAATAACCAAATTGGTAAACGATGCCTCATACCAAGGTATAAACTTGTTGAAGGGCGGCAAATTGACGGTAACGTTCAATGAAACTCGTTCCAACAAATTTGTAATTCAAGGCGAGAACATCATTGATGGCATGAATATTACCAGTGCGAATGATTGGGTTTATGAAGGCGATGCGGTTACTAACGCTACTGCAGCCGAGGCAATAGAGATTTCGCCGGCAATTAATATTGAAAATGGTGCAGAAGTTTTGTCTCCCGATGGTGGAACGACTCGGTATGCTAAGGCGACAGACGGAAAATATTATAAAGTCAATTCCGCCGGTACAGCTTTAGAGGGTGCGGCAACGGCATATGAAGGTGATGTTTCGGCTCTGAAACCGATTTCTCCTGATCCGGCAACGATGGCAAAAGAGGTTGCCGTTGCTGATGCCGTAACGATTGCCGAAGGGACGAAACTTTATATTTTGGACGGAGCAACCATAGCCAAAGGCGATGATAACAATTGGTATAATATCTCGAGCAAGGTAAAAGTTGCAACCGGAGCAGATGTTCCGGCTGATGCCACAGTTAAGCAAACCGGCGGCAGCTATGCCGATTCTATTGACAACGCCATTACCGAGATAGCAGCGGCAACGGATTACCTGCGTTCATATGCAACCGAGCTTGGTAACAACTACTCAATCATTGAGACTCGTCAAAACTTCACCGAGGCCTTGATTGATGTGTTAGAGACCGGATCTGACAACTTGGTATTGGCCGACATGAACGAAGAGTCAGCCAACTATCTTGCATTGCAGACTCGTCAGCAGTTGGCAATTAACTCGTTGTCATTGGCTTCGCAGTCAGCTCAGTCTATCTTGAGCTTGTTCTAAGAATAAGCACATGGTCACAAAGGGGAGTGTTTGTTACACTCCCTTTTTTTATTTATGTTGTCTAAGGTATTATAATACCAATAAAGCGATAAAATTTAACTAAAATTTCACACTTTTTTTCCGAGTCGTTTTTGGTTTTTGATAAAAAATGTTTCACATAAAAATTGTTAATATTCAGTTAATTAGATTAAAAAACAAACAAAAAAATATGTTTCACCGTTGTTTTGGGTTGCAAAATATGATATACTTAACCTGTAGTGTTAATAGAAGCACACAAGTACTGTGACAACTTTATATATTGGGAGAAAAGCCATGTCTACTATTACATTAACTGCAAGTATGCGTTCTAACCTCGCTTCATTAAAAGCAATTCAAAGCCAAATGGATATCACACAAGAGAGACTTTCGACAGGTAAGAAAGTAAACTCTGCCATTGATAATGCGTCAAGTTTTTATCAGGCACGAGCCCTAACCAATCGTGCCGGAGATTTGGATGCATTGCTTGACAGTATGGGGCAAGGAATTCAAACGATTGAAGCCGCCAACGAAGGTATTGAGGCCATCACATCCTTTGTTGAGCAAATGAAATCAGTAGCTGAATCAGCCTATGCGCTGGATCCTGATGCCAATGGATACGATACAGATTTAGCGGCATATGCGGCTCAGTTTGACGCCATCAAAGAAGAGATAACCAATTTGGTTGCCGATGCCTCTTATCAAGGTGTGAACTTGTTAAAAGGCGGAAAATTAACGGTAACTTTCAATGAGACGCGTTCTAACAAATTTGAAATTCAAGGTAAAGATGTTGTTACCGGTATGAACATAGCTGATGCCACAGGAACATGGGCAGATGCCGATAACGTAGATGCATCAATTACTGAAATTGCAGAAGCCATGGATTACCTGCGTTCATATGCAACCGAGCTTGGTAACAACTACTCAATCATTGAGACTCGTCAAAACTTCACCGAGGCTTTGATAGATGTATTAGAAACCGGAGCTGATAACCTTGTATTGGCCGACATGAACGAAGAATCAGCCAACTACTTGGCATTGCAGACTCGCCAGCAATTGGCTATTAACTCGTTGTCATTGGCTTCGCAGTCAGCTCAGTCTATCTTGAGCTTGTTCTAAAAAAATATAATGATGAAAGGGCGGAAAATTTAAGTTTTCCGCCCCTTCATCCAATAAAAGACAATGGTATTAAGGAATAATTAACTAATTTATTGTAAATTAATATCATGTATTGTCTGATATATTAAAAGACAATATAAATTTAATATCATATCTTGTATTAGCACAAGAAATGTGAAATTTAGATAGGGAGAAAGAAAATGGCTCAAACAATAACATTAACCGCAAGTATGCGTTCTAATCTTGCATCATTGAAGTCTATTCAATCACAAATGGACACCACGCAGGAAAGACTTTCGACAGGAAAGAAAGTAAACTCTGCCATTGATAACGCATCAAGCTATTATCAAGCCCGTGCTTTGACCAACCGCGCTGGCGACTTGGATGCGTTACTTGATAGTATGGGGCAAGGTATTCAAACGATTGAAGCAGCCAACGAAGGTATCGAGGCTGTAACCTCATATGTAGAGCAGCTAAAATCGGTAGCCGAGTCGGCTTATGCTCTTGATCCATCTACCGATAGCTACGAAAAGCAGATGAAAAGCTATATAGAGCAGTTCAAGACCATTCAAGAAGAGATTACCAATTTGGTAAACGATGCCTCATACCAAGGTATCAACTTGTTGAAAGGCGGCAAATTGACGGTAACATTCAATGAGACTCGCTCCAACAAATTTGTAATTCAGGGAGAGAACATCATTGACGGCATGAAAATCGGTAGTGCCGAGGATTGGACACCTGTTGATACCGGTGCAACCAAAACCATAAATAAGGTAACTGATGCTGAGATAACATTGGATGGCGCTGCCGGTAAGATTGCTGCCGGTACTCAAATCTATCAGATAGAATTAGCTGCAGGCGGCACCAAAGAGGTTGTTAAAGGCCCAGATGGTTGGTATGAAGCTACTGCAGGTGGACAAAAACAAACTGAAAAAGCTGGTACCGAAGCAGTTGCTTTAACCGAGGATGTGGCAGTAGAAAGCTATGCTGGTTCGCTTGACGAAGCCATCACCGAAATAGCAGCCGCAAAGGATTATCTGCGTTCATATGCAACCGAGTTAGGTAACAACTATTCTATCATTGAGACTCGTCAAAACTTCACCGAGGCCTTGATTGATGTGTTGGAGACCGGTGCTGATAACTTGGTATTGGCCGATATGAACGAAGAATCAGCCAACTACCTGGCCTTGCAGACCCGTCAGCAATTGGCTATTAACTCGTTGTCATTGGCTTCACAGTCGGCTCAGTCTATCTTGAGCTTGTTCTAATAAAAGCCAAATACAAGATAAAAAAGGGAGTGTTACGTTACACTCCTTTTTTTATTTAAAAATTAACTTTATTATTTTAATCTGTAAGATACATTCAAGATTATTGCGGGGTAGTTTAATGTTTAGAACAGGTTTTTTTTCATTAATTGCGTTATTGATAGTTCCGTCTTTTGCTTTTTCCGGAGAAGAAGCGGTTGTTTCTTTATTTGACGGCCATCCTGAGGTAGAAGAAAATAATCAACCTGAAAATACTACACAAGAAAAAGATAGTATTTTTTCTTTTTTGGGATTCAAAATACCTGATAATATTTTACCCTCTTCATCTAAGGAAGACAATACACCCAATACAATAGAAGAAACAATAAAACTTGCGGATCAAGGCAACCTACAAGCTCAACTTTTGCTTGGATATTCTTATCTTTATGGCGAAAACGGACTTAAACCTGACTATGACAAAGCTTTTAACTATTACGGCAAAGCCGCACTGCAAAATGATGCCACTGGATTGAATAATCTTGGCAGCCTTTATTATAACGGTTTGGGAGTAAAGAGAAGCTCGGCCAAAGCAACAGTTTTATTTGCCAAAGCGGCAGAATTAGGCAATTCTGATGCTGCGGTAAACCTAGGATTTATATTAATAAGCGGTAACGGAGCCAAACAAGATCCCAATAAAGCACTTGATTATTTTGAACAGGCTTCCGCAAACAATGCCATAGCAAAATTTATGCTGGGATATGCGTACTATACGGGGATGTTTCGCCCGCTTAACTATGCCAAAGCCGCATCATTGATTAAATCAGCGGCCGATGCTGGTATTGACGAGGCACAAATGGTCTTATCAGAAATTTATATCAAGGGACAAGGTTTCCCGCAAAATTATAATAATGCCGTAAAATATTTACGTCTTGCAGCATCACAGGGAGACACTTCGGCAATGATGACTCTGGCCGATATTTTGTTTGCTGGCGAAAAATATAATCGCGATATAGAATTTGCTCATGTTTTATACAATTTGGCTGCAGTACGAGGAGTTGCCGATGCCCCGGCCAAAAGACAAGCTGTCGAATCCAAAATGAAAATCAACGACATCTTGCAAGCTCAACTTCGCGCCGAAAACTTCAAAGAGCAACCTACAGCCCTAACTTCATATATTCGCCAAACTTTCGGCAACAACATCCGCTCTTATATCAAGTAGACAGGCCTATTTTTGTTTATCAAGCAAATGTTCCAACCAGTGAATATTATAAATTCCGTCAATATAATCAGGTTGAGAAATAATTTTTTGATGCAACGGAATTGTAGTTTTAACCCCGTCAATCACAAACTCTTCCAAAGCGCGATGCAATCTCATTAAAGCACCGTTGCGAGTCTTGGCGCTGACAATAAGTTTGGCAATCATACTGTCATAAAACGGTGGAATTTTATATCCCGAATATATTTCTGCATCTACTCTGACACCAAGACCTCCCGGAGCATGCCATTCGGTAATTTTGCCGGGATTAGGAGCAAATGTTTCCGGATCTTCGGCGTTGATACGGCATTCAATGGCATGACCTTGAAAAGAGATATCTTTTTGCTCATATCCAAGTTTGGCTCCTGCGGCAATGCGCAGTTGCTCTCTGACGATGTCAATTCCGGTCAAAGCCTCGGTAATCGGATGTTCAACTTGCAACCTGGTATTCATCTCCAAGAAATAAAACTTGCCGTCCTCAAACAAAAACTCCAACGTTCCGGCGCTTGAGTAACCAATCTGTTCCATCGCCTTGCGAGCAATCTCACCGATTTCCTCGCGCTGTTGCTGATTAAGAGCCGGTGAGGGGGTTTCTTCAATAACTTTTTGATTTTTGCGTTGGATTGAGCAATCTCTTTCGCCCAAATGCACAACATTGCCGAAAGTATCGGCCAAAACTTGGATTTCTATATGTCGCGGTTTTTGCAAATATTTTTCCATATAGACTTCATCGCTGGTAAAAGATGCTTTAGCTTCGGCTCGAGCCATGGTATAAGCAGTTTCGATTTCATCTTCGCTAAAAGCAACTTTCATACCTTTACCGCCACCGCCGGCTTTGGCTTTGATAATAATAGGATAACCGATTTCTTTGGCCCATTTTTTTGCTGCATCAACATCAGGCAAAGCTGGGGATCCAGGTATAACCGGAAGTCCGGAAGCAATGGCTGCTTCTCTGGCCTTGAGCTTATCACCCATCATTCTTATCTGCTCAGGTTTAGGGCCGATAAAAGTAATGCCGTGCTCTTCAACCATTTCGGCAAAATCGGCATTTTCAGACAAGAAACCATATCCCGGATGGATAGCGTCAGCCCCGGTAATGATTGCAGCCGAGATGATGGCCGATTTATTAAGATAAGATTCGGTTGAACGAGCCGGACCGATGCAAACTGCTTCATCGGCAAGTCTAACATGCATTGCGTTAGCATCAGCTTCGGAATGTACGGCCACGGTCTTTATACCCATTTCGCGACAGGCACGATGAATTCTCAAAGCAACTTCGCCGCGGTTGGCAATCAAAACTTTTTCAAACATTGATTTAAGCCCTACTCAATAATCATTAAAGATTCGCCGTACTCTACCGGATCTCCGGATTCTACCAATATTTTTGTAACCGTACCCGAACGATGAGCCTTAACTGGGTTAAAAGTTTTCATGGCCTCAATCAGGCATACGATATCACCTTCTTTAACTGTATCACCGACGGTAACATAATCAGGCTTTGTCGGATCGGGCGAAAGATATACCACCCCCACAATCGGCGATTTTACGCTACCGGCATTATTGACATAATCATCTATGGCAAATTCATCATTTTTAACCGGCTGAGGCGAAGGCAAAGGAGCTGCGGGTGCCGGCATCGGCGGAATCGGAGGTGGTGGCGGCAAAGGAGTACCGGCACAAGCTCCTCTTAATTTTATACGGAAGCTTTCGTCCTCATACTCAATTTCGCTTAAGTTGTTTTTATTCAAAACATCGGCCAGTTTGCTTATTATTTTAGGATCAAAATTATTTGCCATGGTTTTTTATCCTCTTCTGTGGTTAAAAAATATTTTTTATGCTAACAGATGCTTGCAAAAAAACAACAAAAAACGCAAATTTTGCTCTAAAAAAGATAAATTTTTGCTTAAAAAGGCTTTTTTTTGAATATTTTTAGATTTGATAATTTTTTATTTGCAAAAGAGATGTTGTTTTTTGGCACGGTATTTGCATGTAACACTCCAGAGTTAAACTTTTTATCAAAGGTTTGAGTTATGGAGATACAAGAAAAAAATAATTTATTGCAACAGATTTTCCTGTCCAAGGCGGAGAATTTTTTGGCTGCTGAGTTTTCGGATAAAGGTTTTGCTGATATGCTTAAACCGCAAAAAGACGAAAATATGGTTGTTGCGGATAAGGTAGATGCAACGGTTGATTTTAAGAGGGATGAATACATAAAAACGGATAGTTCGTTAAGAGATAAGCAAAATGTATCATTTGAAGATAAGAAGGTTGAAAACAAAAAAGCAAATGCAAAAGAAGAAGCTTCCGTTGTTGAAAAAGATAAAACAACAAACAACAAAGTAAAAGAAAAGGTTAAAGAGGAAGCTGGGGCTACAGCAGCGCAAAGAGAAAGTTCCGAGGTGTCAATACCGCAAGAAGAGCGAGAAATTTCACCAGCACAGGAAAATATTGCCGCTTCCGATGGAAAAGTGGAAAGTGAAATTGTTTCAGATATTGTTGTTGATGCTGAGATGGCGCTGTCTCCTGTGCAAACTTTGTTGAATGTTGTTTCGGTAGATGAAATGTCTGTGGAGCCCGAAAAGATAATCGCTGATGAAATTGTTCCGGAAAATATTGCTGATGATGCTTTGGTGAATCAGGTTGTCTCGGAAGAAGCGGCGCCTGTATTGGAAGGTGAAGACGCCTTATTATTTGAACAAGCAAAATATCTTGATAAAAAAATTGCTTCTCAGGACAAAATAAAAATAGAAGTTAATGTTGCGGAAGATAAGGTTGAGGCTCCCGTAGCCAAAGAAATATTACAAAATCGTTTTGAGGTTGATTCTTTGCTGCAAAATGTAGACAAGGACGAAACCGTAATCCAAGATGACCTCAATCCTGACATTGTATTAAATAAAGAAAAAGCTTCTTCAACGGTCAAGCCGGTTGGCGATAGTTTGATTAATGCTTTTGCTTATAAGGCTGAGATGCAAACAGCCAAAGATGTTTCTTCTCGCTCGTTGTCAGATGCATCAAATTTAGCCATATCAGGCAAAGAGGTTGTTTTTGAAACATCGAATAACCTCAGAGCCGAAACTTTTTCACGTCTAAACGAAAGCTCAAGTCGCGATACTTTTAAGGGGATGGGAAAAGAAGTTGTCGAGCAGATAAAGATTAATATAACCAAATCAGCAATCAAAGGAGTTGACACCATAGATATCCAACTCAGGCCAGAAGATTTGGGGAAAATACAAATTAGAATGCACATCGCCAAGGACGGCAAATTACATGCCGATATCATATCTTCTCGTCCGGAAACAATGGATATGTTGCAGAAAGATGTTTCCGGCTTGCAGAAAGCATTCAACGATGCTGGTTATGATACCGATAGCAGAAGCTTTAATTTTAGTTTTCAGAAAGAAAACCAAACCAGAGACGGACAGAATACCTCATCTGATTTGATGCAGTTTATCGGCGATACTCTTGAGCAGGAGGCAAAAGATATTGCTGGTAACGACAACCTTGAGTATGACCCAATACTTGGGCTCAATATCAGGGTTTAAAAAATAAGGGAGAAAAGAGATGACCGATTTAAGCTCAATAATCAGTTCAATCAATACCGGCTCGACCACCACAAGTTCAAGTCAATCTTTGTCGGCCGATATGAACACATTTTTGACCCTGTTGACCACGCAGTTGCAATATCAAGATCCGTTGGATCCGATGGATACAGCAGAATACACCAATCAATTGGTTCAGTATTCCAATGTTGAGCAAGCCATTCAAACCAACAAAAAATTAGACAGTTTACTTAGTATGTCAATATACAACTTAGGGGTTCAGGCCACAGGTTATGTCGGCAAAACGGTTCAGGTTTTAGGCGATATGATGCCTCTAGACGGAGGCGTTGCCAAATCAACCTATACCTTGAGCAAAAATGTACAAGAATGTACCATTACCGTAAAAGATGCAGACGGAAATATTGTTTACACCGAACAAGGGGAAAAATCTGCCGGAGCTCATGATTTTGTCTGGGACGGCAAGAACTCTGCCGGAGAACAATTACCCGACGGTGTCTATCAGATAGTTGTAAACACCAGTGTGGCACAAGGTGAAGCGGCAGCATCGGTAACTACTACGGTATTTGGTCGGGTTACCGGTGTTGCCAGCGACAGCAACGGTATATACATCGGGTTGGGTGATGCGGTAACTGCAACATTAGACTATGTTTTAACCACACGCGATGAAAATTATTGGAACAAATTGATTGACAGCGTCAAAGGGAATGATAGCTCCGGAGACAACGGTTCGGAAGATGTTTCCGCTGATCAATTAGTATAATTAAAGTTTTAGGAGAACAAAAATGAGTATTTTAGGTGCATTACAAGCTGGTGTTTCGGGGCTAAGCGCTCAGTCCAGCGCCATGGGGGCAGTTGCGGATAATATCGCCAACATGAACACCATAGGCTACAAAAACAACAATGTTTCGTTTTCAAGCCTTGTAACCAAACAAGTTTCGTCCAACAAGTATTCTTCGGGCGGTGTCCAACCTCACGCCTCGCAGAGTATTGATGCGCAAGGTTTGTTGTCATCGGTTTCGTCAACAACCTCGTTGGCCATTTCGGGTAGCGGTTTTTTTGTCGTTAACTCGGCCAATACCGGTGCCGGAACCTGGGCCTATACCAGAGCTGGCGATTTTACCATGGATGAAACCGGATATTTGGTAAATAGCGGGGGCTACTACATTCAAGGTTGGTCATTAATGCCCTGGGACGGCAACACCGAAGCCGCAACCGTTGAAATTAACGGCATTGTTTATATGAAAGCTTATAAAAATGCAGCTGGTGAGACCGTATATATTAATGATAATATTGTTGATGCCAATAATTTACAAGGTATCAATTTATCAAATATCGGCGGTACGGCAACACCAACCACTCAAATTGCGTTTGGCGCCAACTTGCCATCAGGGTCATCAATCGGGGATACGCATTCGGTTTCGACATTGATTTATGACAGCTTGGGTAATGCTAGCAACATCAGTCTCAATTACACCAAGACGGCAGCCAATGCTTGGGGTGTATCAACCACCATACCCTCGGGAGCGGCGGCAATTAACCTTTATACCAATGAAGGCTTGGTATATTCATCTATTGCTCAGATGGAGTTTACCGAAGTTCCATCTGTTGGTTCAACCATTTCGATTAACGGCGTTACGTTTGAATTTACCGATGGCAATGCAGCCACCGGCGGAAATGTAGCGGTTGATATGTCAACAGCCAATTCGGTTACCGATGTTTTAAATACCTTTATGACCGCCATCACTAACAATATTCGTGATGCCGGACGTTTTAGCGTTGAAGGTAACTTGATAAAAGTACAGCAATCGGTAACCGGCGATGCCCTAAATTTTGATTGCAGCGGAACTCTGGCTTGCGTTCAATCATCGGCCAACATAGATCAATCATCCGGTTTACCGAGTGGTACGTTTACCTTGCAGGCAATAGACAATGCTATCAAGAACTGTGCCTATATTGATTTCACGACCATCAATGAAAATGAAACCATAACCATTAACGGCATCAATTTTGTTTTTGGTACAGGAACCAATACTGATGATACTTTCTATGTCGGCTATACCGGAGATGTGGTTCAGGATGTTAAAAATTTGGTCAGCATGATTCAAAGCTCAGGTGTTGCCGAGCCGGAAAGATTTGTTGCCAGCGGCAAGACTTTGCAGATTATCCCGTCATCAACCGGAGAAAACATAGTTGTAGACAATAATGTTGCCGGCAGTACCGGAACATATATTAGTGGAGGTTTAGTGAATAATTTGACCGATACAACACCTGTTACCAATCAATTTGACTATGATGGCGTAGATCAATTGGGAGCTCAAATTCCGGCAGTCATGTTTAATTCTGACGGAACCCCAAAAACCATAAATGTTGATGATATGGAAATTTTTTGGGCCAACGGCGCTCAGGATATGACCGGCAACACCAAACTAGGAGATGGTGTTAAGATATCAATCAACATGGGTAGTGAAAACGTCTCCTCAGGTTTAACTTGCTTATCTGGTAGTTTTACGACCAGCTATATAAACCAAGACGGAGCTACTTTCGGAAGTTATTCTGGTGTAACGGTCAGCGAAGACGGTGTTGTAACGGCGGTATTCTCCAATGGTGAGACCAAGCCTATTTCGATTATTCCGTTGGCTATGTTTACCAATGCCAATGGTATGGAAGCTTTGAATAATAACGTTTGGATTGCCACCACGGAATCAGGTAATCCTCTGCTTACAAAAGCGACCACCGGAGGTGCCGGAGAGATAGCATCAAGTTCTTTAGAGAGCTCAACGGTTGATTTGGCAACCGAGTTTTCAAATATGATTGTCGTTCAAAGGGCATATTCTGCGGCCGGCAAGATTATTACGACATCAGATGAAATGCTACAAGAGCTTACCAATCTGATATAAAAGACGATATAATCCTAAAACTTAGATAAAGGGGGCAGAAAGCCCCCTAAATTTTTTTGAAGTTGTTAATATCTTAAATAAACAGTTAACTAAACAAGTTTTTTAAGTTAAGGATAAATAAAAGGGGAAGATTCGTGAGGATTGGGACTTGCGAATTTATATTGATTGTTTTTTAAGAGTAGATTGGGGAATCTATGAATAATATTCTGCAGACTATCAAAAATATGTCGCCTTCCAAACTGGCGTCTATTGCTGCCATTATCATTTTTCTGATAAGCTTTTTTATTTATGTCGTGGTACAAATGAGCGGTAGCGATTATGCGGTTTTATATACAGACTTGGATCTTGAAGATGCCAAGCAGATAGTATCCAAACTTGATTCGGCAAACATAAAGTATCGGCTATCCAAAAATGGAACCGAGGTTTTGGTTCCAACAGAAGATGTCAACAGGATGAGAATAGAGACGGCGGACTTGGCGCTTGCCTCCAAAGGGGCCAATGTCGGCTACGAGGTTTTTGATAATACGGATGCGCTTGGCTCTACCAATTTTGTGCAAAATGTAAATTTATTAAGAGCGTTAGAGGGCGAGCTTTCAAGGACAATTCGTTCGGTTGATAATATTCGCTCGGCCAGAGTGCATTTGGTAATGCCCAAGCGGGAGATATTTTCGCGTGAGGAGCAGACCCCGACGGCTTCTGTTGTTATAAAGACCAAACAAGGGAATTTAAGTCCGCAAAACATTCAATCTATCCAAAAATTAGTAGCTGCGGCAGTTCCCAAGTT
>CASDRW010000105.1 GCA_949283275.1 uncultured Pseudomonadota bacterium | reverse complement strand
TTTTTGCATATTGATAAAAAGCTCGTCAAGGTGTAACGAATCTATGGTTATAAGAGATGGCTTAATAATTTTTTTGATTATGTCTTCTTTCGTTTCGTTTTTGAATTTAAAATAGTCTTTAATACTTAATACACCTATTACATTGTCTTTGTTTTTTTGATAGACCGGATAAATCGAATGTCTGGTTTTTACTATAATATTTTCCCATTTTGCCTTAGTATCGGCAAGATTTAGGAATATGGTGTCAAGACGGTGTGTCATAACATCACGCACTCTTTTGTCGTCAAACTCAAATACATTGTTAATAAGCTTTTTTTCTATATCGTCTATTTCGCCGGTCTCACTACAAGCGTCAATCATGATACGGATTTCTTCCTTACTTACTTTATCGCTTTCTTGCGCCGGATTAATACCTATGGCTTTTAAGACAATATTGGTTGAAACACTCAAAAACCAAACCAGAGGAGTTGATATTTTGGCAACGCCATATACCAACCATGATAGCGATAAGGCCACTTTTTCCGGATTTTGCATGGCAATGCGTTTGGGAACAATTTCACCAAATATTAAGGTGAAATAAGACAAAACAAGTGTTATGCCAATTACCGCCAAAACATCTAACTTGGAGGAAGATATGGTTACACCAAGACCTACCAACCAATCAGCAATTTTATCCGAAAAATTATCGGCAGCAAATGCTGAGGCCAAGAATCCGGCCAAGGTAATACCAACTTGAATAGTGGCCAAAAATTTAGCTGGTTGTTCCGTCAATGACAGCAAGCGAGCTGCCCTTTTATCTCCGGAAGATGACAGCTTTTTTAGTTTGTTGCCGTTGGCTGAAATGACCGCAATCTCGGAACAGGCAAAAACCGCATTGAGGAAAATCAAAAACACCTGAAACAACAACATCTCGGATATGCCGAACTCTGACATATAAAAACGCTCCTTTAAAAAAAAGACATATTTTTTGTAGGTTAGACTACAAATATTAAAATTAATTAAAAATCTTGCATTTTTTTAATATTTTAAGTAAAATAGCGAAAATTTTTATAATTATGTCTAACAATTTAAATATTATCACTTATGAACAAAATCGGATTTTATGCCGGGTCTTTTGATCCTTTCACCGTCGGGCACTTGAGAATTGTCTTAGAGGCATTGTGCAAGTATGACAAGGTGATTATCGGTGTGGGCGAAAATGCTTCCAAATCGGATTATTTGTTTGAGGCAGAAGAGCGTATCAATTTGATAAAAGAAAGTATTTATGATTTTCTCGATTGGTATACTACTATTCCTTACTGCGATAATCTGCCTTCTGAGGTTGAGAGGATAGCTTTTGAGCGCTTGCAAAACGAAAAAGATTGTATTTCGTTTTTAGCTTATCAATCATCAACGGTTGATGTAGCTTTGGCTTATGGAGCGATAGCTCTAATTCGCGGCAAAAGAATCGGCTGTGATGACGAGGCGGAGATGCGTTTGGCAAGTATCAATCAACGGCTTTTGGCAATTAGGAAAGCCCATCTCAGTATGGATTTGATACCGCTGCCAAAAGAGGATTTGACCTTTGTTTCTTCTTCGGCATTTAAAGAACTTTGCGCAATATACGAGTATGTTGCCGCAATGGATTTTGTAACGCCATCGGTTCACAATGTCGTGATGCAGGAGTATCTCAAAGACTGGTTCTTTGATGCTTATGATTTTGTTGCCAGGCAAAAAGGTTGTCCCCATAAAATGGCTGAAACCGAATGGAACAAACTGGTTGCCGCTTATGGAAACAGAAAATACCATAACTTTAGCCACCTGGCATATGGTATAAATTTTATCATAATCAGCAAAGAAACCATTCCTGATGATTTTGAGATTGAAAAGTTTATTTTGGCTTGGTTTTATCATGATCTGATTGTCACGGGGAACGGTCCGGAGGAAAAAACGGCAAAAAAGGTTTTTTCCTTGTTTAAGGATGAAGAAATTGCAAACCTTGTCAGAGCAACAAATCATCAAGGGAACGCCCCCAAAAACACCTTTGCCGAAAAACTTATCAGCGATATTGATTTGGCAATTTGGGCAGATGAGAAAAACTATTTTAACTATTGCCGGCAACTCATGATAGAAAACGAGGGGGTTAAACCCGAAATTTTTTGGAAGAAACGTTGCGAGTTTTTGCAGAGAATGCTGGAGAAGGATAAAATTTTTCTTACTCCGTTCTTTGGCGAAAAGTTTGAAGAAGCCGCCAAAAGAAATATGCAAAAAGAATTGTTGATAATTTGCAATCATGTCTAAAACAACTATCTATAAAAAAACAGCTCTTTTATAAAAGGGCTGTTTTTTTAGTGGAGAGGATTGAAGCTGCGGTTGAGTTACTATCCTTGCTTTATTAAGTATCTTTTAATTTGTTTATCAATATATTTTGAGGCAGCAATCCAACTAATGAAAAATGCACAGACATAGTATTAACCATGATATCTGCTGACATATGAAAGTTTTGAATGATTTGGTTTTCTCTTTGCGAGATGAGCCAGTTGGTAGTCCAGCTTATCTTGCAAAGTAAATCCTCCGTGGTAACAAAAAAGCGACCTAATCTTATAGGTCGCTTTACGTTAGTCTAGTTCTTCCAATTCTTCCCACACTTGTTGACACCAATTTTTATCATGGCCTTCTTCCATGCAAGTTTGTATATAATTAACCTCTTGATAATACGGTAATATAAAACATATACAGATAACAAAAATAGCGCAAATACCAATAACTGTCAGAAGAAAAGAGACAAGTCTATCTAATATTTTCTTTGCGCATATTTTCTGTTCTGAGCTCATCTAGCATATCCTCACAATTTTTATATTGATTATAATACCCTATATTGCTGCCATAAAGATTGTTTTTCAAGTCTTTTCTGCTATCAGCAATAATTGTTTGCATCGGCATATGATCTTTTTTCTTGTGATAATCATATATCTCTTTGCCATAGCCCATTCTCAACCCCCAATCTCTGCTTGTAGGGCTAATTTGCGCTAACTTACATTGCAATAAAGCATGGTAGTAATTATCAATACCATCAGCCTGCCCAGTTCCATATTTTTCAACAAGTTTTTTACCAACGTCATTCATCTTATTGTAATGTTGATAGGCGATCTGGGCGTCGGCAGCTAGTTCGCCAAGATTTTCACCGGTATATTTTATAGTGTCTAAAATCAAGTTTGCTGTATTACCTACTTGTTTTAAGCTATATAATTTTTTTTGTGTATTAATTTCATCTTGTGCATTTGGTGATAAATTATCATAACCTAAATCCTTATATTGTTGCTGTTATCAGTCTTCCATTTTTGCAAACAAATAAAGTATAAATAGTAAGAAAACAAATTTTAAAGCTGAATAAAATCTTTGCTTCCATGTTCGATTAGGATAACATAATGCCGCAACGATACAACTTGCCACAACGGCGCTTAAAGAATCAAAATTTATAATATATTTTTCAGCCACAATCACCCAGCTAAAAAACATTCCATACCATTGTAACCTTGGAAAATGTAATTTTGCTCCATCATAAATATATTGTGCAAACTTTGTATTCAAAAAATTTATAACACCTAAAGAAATTGCAATAACAGGGAAACTACTGATGATATTATCAATAAATTTATCACTTATTGGAACAACATTACGAAACATATAACACACGAGTGTAGATAACAAAAATAACCAACGCACTATATATGCTGCACCCAATAGAAATAAAAAATTTTGAAACTTAATCTTCATAGTATCCCTGTTAAAATAGAAATATACTTATAAATATACAATTTTATATATTTTGTAAAGTGCTATGGCAATGGTTTTTCCAACAAAGGATAACAAGGTTGATTGTTAACAAACCCATGAACAAATCCTTTTATATTATTACCCATATCTTTTGCACTATCAGCCCAAATACCAGCCCAACCTCCATAGGCTTTATTTTGCTCTTCATTAAAATATTTTCTTGTTAAATCCACAACTTCTTTTCCTGCTCCAAGAGCTAATCCTGTTATACCTAAAGCGAGACCATCTTTTCCTGCAAGACAACTCATATACTGATGTTTATTGACATCTGATAATTTCTTGTCAGTCGTTAACCTGTATTGCTTCAAAAAATTTATTGCATTTTCCAAAGTTGAGTTCGTAACAGAAATTGGATCTTGATTTTTATACTCTTGAGGAGAATTCATAACTTGGTTGTAGTTATTTGCTAAATTATAAACAGTTCGTTGCAGAGAAGTTAACCTATTGGGAATTTGCGAAATAATTTCAGCTTCTCTTCGAGCAATGGCTTTACCTACGTCTCTAAATCCCTCTAAAGCTGACCATGCAATATTTCCGGCAGAATAGTTTTGATGATTAGGATTTTCATAAACAGGTTTGGTTTGCACAGGTCGGTTATACTCAAAGCCAGCACTTTGCTCTGCCAAAGGTGTCGGTGTTTGGTATTGATTTCTGTTTTCCAAATCATAACTCTGTTCGGTTTGGTTCTGCCCAAAAGTATTCACCGTATTTTCAAACGGATTATTATTCCTGTTCTCAATATTATCGTGAATATTTGAATTTCCGAAGCCATAATTATTATCCGGCGAAGTTCCCCAAGCTGTTATCCATTTGCGGATAATCCTTGGTTATGCCTTGATTATGAAAGTTTTGAATGATTTGGTTTTCTCTTTGCTGACGAGCCAGTTGATAGGCCAGCTCATCTCGAAGAGAAAAATTGCTATGATCAACTCCGTAGCTATCTATACCGTTATCATTGGTTTGATACCCAAGCGGCGATTTATATTGTGAATACATCTGCATTTTGTTTTCTCCCATTGTGTGTTAATGCAAAATTTGCTTTAACACTATAGATGGTTGAAAAATATAGTCTATCCCGTACAGCTGGCAAGCATCTAACTATATCATGCAGAAGCTTTTTTAAACTCCCGATTATTGGCTTGAGCTAACTGATTGAGCTTATTTTGCAAATTGCTGTTTTTATATGGGATATCCACAGATTGAGCCTTATTTTTCAGAAAATACCTAACAAAACCACTTGCCGAAAGCTTTTGACCTCGTTTGTGCATCTCTATAAACTTAGTCTGTTGTACTTTCTTAAAATATTCTCTAAACGGAGCATATTTTGCATCTTTTATTTCGGCTCTTCTTTTGGCTTCTAGCTTTCGGTCTTGAACAACCACCGCATCTATTGTTGTTGCATGTATATCATACCACTCTTCTTTGGCCTCTTTGAGCATTTCTCCTGCCCAAAAAATTATTTTTTGCTGTAATTCTTTATCAGAAAACAAGGTTTTGTTTTGTAAAATCAATCTATCTAATTTGCGTAATGATTTTAGCGGTATCAACTCTTTATTGCTCATATGGGCTCCTGTAAATAAAATTTATAATACTTTAGTTAGGTCATAAAACTTTAAAAAACAAGAGACTTGAAAATATTCTTTCATGGGACAATTATGGGGCAGTTATTTTTAAAAATGGCAAAAAAAGAGAAGAAATAAAAATAAATCCATGTTGCCTAATGCTTTGATTTTATTGTTCTTATATCATTGTTAATATCTTTTGCTATTATAACTGATTTGAAAGCCTAATAGAACACAGTAATAAAATAATCGGTGTATTATTAAATAGGTCATTTAAGAAACGACTTTTACTAAAAAATATAGAATTATGGTACCCATATGGTACCCAAAACAATGTTTACATTTTACAAAAAAATAAAAGCCTTGAAATTCTTTATGAAAATCAAGGTTTTTTAGTGGAAAGGATTGAGAAGGACTCGAACCTTGTCTTGCTTGGTAAGTTCGCTAAAGCTCACTAACCTAAGCTTCGGTCACTCGTTTTTTATGTTTTTTTGCGGCGGCTCACTCCGCCTTAAAAAACTGACAAAACTTCGTCGCTTGTGGTAAAATCAACCGGAGCATCGGTTGATTTTATCCTCGCGCCTCTTCGAGGTCGCTGGTTCGAGAGATCTTAATTGCGACCATAAAAAACCACCCATAAAGGGTGGCTTTTAGTGGAAAGGATTGACTGGACTCGAACCTTG
>CASDRW010000104.1 GCA_949283275.1 uncultured Pseudomonadota bacterium | reverse complement strand
TACTATCGGCGATTATTGCCTTGATTGAATTAACTTTGGCATTCAATCCATTTGCTTTTTCTACATTCCTATCAAGACCAGTAAAGTTTAATGTTGTTTTTTTATTGTTTGAATTAGAATTTTCAGCCATTTTTTATTCTCCGTATTTGTGTTAATGATGTTAAATTATGGATATATTATATTTTTAGTGTCAATTTTTGTATTTGTTTTATGCACAAATATTATTAAAAAATAGTTATATTATAGTTTTATTATACTTTTTTGTTATGTCTGATTGTTTGGAAGTGGCTCAAATACTTGTAAAATTCAACTATTGTTATTTTTAATAATAAAAAAGTGTAAAATATAACATAAAATAGTTGACAATTTTACACTTTTTCTTTAATGTAAAGTCATATTAAAGATATTGATTTTACAGTTTGAGGTTTTGAAAATGATTTTTAATTATAAAAGAGTTTCTACAATTATCCAATCTACGGAAAGACAGTTAATTGATGTTCCTTGTGATAGAGAATATGAAGATAAATTATCAGGAAAGAATAGAGAACGTCCACAGTTAGAAGCTATGTTATCAAATTTGCGTTCTGGCGATATTGTTAATGTTCATTCTATGGATAGATTAGCAAGAAATACTCGTGATTTGTTAAATATTGTTGAAGAAATAAACAATATTGGAGCAACAATTAAGTTTCATAAAGAAAATTTAACTTTCTCACCTGATAAAAAAGACCCTTATCAAGAGATGATGATGACAATGTTAGCCGCTGTTAGTTCTTTGGAGCGTTCATTGATTAACGATAGAGTTAGAGAAGGTGTCGCATTGGCAAAAGCGAAAGGAAAATATAAAGGCGGTAAAAATAAATTATCAGATGAACAAGTAAAAGAATTAAATAATTTATATAAAAATGGTGTTGCCGTTGCTGAAATTGCGAGAAAATTTGAAATAACAAGACCAACTGTATATAGCTATATAGAAAAATAAGGCGGATTTATACCGCCTTTTGTTTTAAGAATTTATAAAATGTTGAATAATCTACATTTAGCATTTTAGCAATTTTAGTTTTCTTGATGTTTTGTGATAGCAATTTCTCAATTAAATCTTCTTTTCCTGATAATTTAGTTATTTTATTTTTTCTTCCTATTGGTCTTCCGATATGTTTTCCATCTGCTTTTAATCTTGCTAAGCATTGTTTAGTTCTTTGTGATATTAAATCTCTTTCTATTTCAGCACTTAATCCAAAAGCAAAAGCCAATACCTTTGATTGTATATCTGTCCCTAATCTATAATTGTCTTTTATTGTCCATATTTGACAACCAACATTCATACAATAATGGAGAATAGACATTATTTGTAATAAATTTCTACCTAATCTTGAAATTTCGGAAGTTATTAAAATATCATCTTGTTTTAATTTTTTTAATATTTTTCCTAATTTCCTTTCTTCTAATGGCTTCTTTGATGATATTGTCTCTGTAATCCATTTATCTATATTGATATTATTTGTTTTAGCAAAATTTTCTATTTCAAATTTTTGATTTTCTTGATGTTGTAAATCTGTTGATATTCTAATATATGCGTAAATCATAACTAATCCTTTTAATTATTTATTAAAAAGATTAAATTTTAAATACTTATATATGATTGAAAATAAAGGAACAATTCTTTTCCATACTATATCTATCTTTTAAAAAGTCAAATAAATTTATTTTTTTATCCCTGTCCCTTTGATTTTCTTGTTTTTTCTTGGATTCTATTGTGTGTTTTTATTTCTTGTATATTTTTTGGGATAAATCCGTTCGTTTTTTAGCAATATTCTAAGTAATTGAACAATTTTTGCATATGTAAAAACTTTTATAAAAGGAAAATATGATGAATAAAACTTTATTGTTAGCAGGTGTTGTTACTGCTTTATTTGCTTCAAATGTTAATGCTATGGATTTTAATCCTTACGTTGGTGCTAAATTAAGATATATTGATATGTCGTCTGATGTTAAGTTAGGTGATACTTTTGATGTTGATGATAATGTTTATGGTGGTAGTATTGCTATTGGTGCTTCTACCAAAGTAAAAGGTGGAGCAGTGCGGGCCGAATTAGAATATAATAAAAATGCAGATGCAGATAAAACACATCGTATGACATTATCTGGAACAGGTTTTGATTTTGATGGTAAATTAGAAATTGAAAGCCAATCTCTTATGCTGAATGCTTATTACGATATTGATACAGGCACTAAATTTACACCTTATGTTGGTGCCGGTGTTGGTTATGCTAAGATTGAAGGAACCTTATCAGAATCTACAACAGGTTTATCTGAAAGTGTTGATGATAACAATTTTGCTTGGCAGGTCGGTGCTGGTGTTGGCTATGCGGTAAATGAAAATGTGTCTGTTGATGCTGGTTATCGCTATGTCGATTATGGCGATTTTACAAAAGAAGATGTTAATATTGATGTTTCTTCCCATGAATTCTATTTAGGTGCAAGATATGCTTTCTAATTTTATAAAGTAAGCAACATAGTTTTTTTCATAAGACAAGACCGTATATCTTTATATGGTCTTGTCTTTTTAAACTTCAATTACTGTATATTTTCCGCTATCATATTTTACAATAGCAAAATTATGTTTGTTTATGGCTTGGAAGACAACAATCCAAGCCCAATTTTGATTAAACACTATTTTACCATCGCTCTGTATGTATGAATATTTTTTATTGTAGGTCATCAACTGTTGATATGCTCTGATTATTTCCATTTTCAATCCTTAATTTTATTTTGTAAAAATCAAAATTTATCAATTAACGAAAATCAAAAGTAGGGGTTAATTATAGATATTTAAGCAATTTTTTTGTGATTATTTGATTACCTCGGTTAATTAACATATCTAAATAATTGCTGATGGTGTATTTGTCTTCATAAATTGGCTGAATTTGAATAAGATTTTGAACAAGGCGATGTAATATGTTAATCGGTGGTTGTCTTTTTTCACAAATCAACATACCTAAATAATCTTGGCTTTTTTCTAAAAATTGTTGGCTAAATTGCCTTTGGCTCTTAACAATGCCTAATTTTTGAAGATATTGACAGCATTCTTTGATGAATTCAGCATCTTCTTCTTGTTCTAAATTATAGCGTTTAGTTCTGGCTTTTCTTAATTCGTCATTGTTTTTGGCTTTTTTATCTGTTAATGTCTTTTTTTCGCTCTCTGGTGAGGTGTATTTTAATTCGTCGTTGATTACCTTATTATCTTTCATTATTGCTTCTATGCGGTCATTTATGGCGTTTTTCTCTAAATTCATTTATTCTCCTTTTTTTATAATTATCTAAATGCCTAAACTCGCTTCACTCGTTCAGGCAAAATTTCGCAATCTTTGATTGCTCATTTAATTTTTTTTCTTAATTTATTTTTTTGATAATTTATTTTTCATAGTATATCCGTTAGATTTGCTCTTTTTACCCATAAACAGAGGGTAAAAAAGAGTATAGCATATCCGTTGAGTTTGCTTTCTTGTTTTGGTTATATTAAGTATGTTTCCTTAAAATCCGCACACCGCCAATGCGAACCTTCCACCTGCTTTTCCGGTTGGCACATTTAAAATCCGAACAAGAACCAAATTTTAAATGCTGGGGTTATCAATGAGCACAGATATTGCCCCGACTTCTAACTGACATCATCAGCCGTGCCCTATTTATATTCCGCCAGCCGCCTTCGGAGGGGTTATTTTGCGGTGCTAATACCAATGGATTAGTCGTCATAGGTTTTCAGTTTGTTCCCTGCGTGAGGGTGCCTGTCAAAAGGCCTGTTTCCCCGTTTTCGTGATACAAAATATAACTTTTGTAATTGGTATGTATTTGAATAATATCATATACGTTGAGACCAACGCAAAAATAAAATTCATCTAATTTTATTTATTTGTTTTCAATTAAATTTTGTAATTGTGGAATTTTTATATTGAATTTTTTTAGACTCTAGGGTATTACAGAATCGTGCTACAAAATAGCATATTTAAAAAAATGAAAAATAAAAATATTTGGGTTTTACAATGTGTTATAATGGCGTTGGCAAATTATCTCTGCCTCTCCGCCAATTTAGATAAGAGCACCTTGTATGAGGTGCTTTTTTTATGGCGGACGGCTCAAACGGCACGAGGCTTGTTTTCGCCGGGCAGAGCTCGTCCTCTTCGGTATCTAATTTCGCTTAAAATGAATATGGTAGATATTCACTTTAAGCTCAAATAAGATATTCCGAAGAACTTGCAGACAAAACACACCAGAGCAGTGGTGTGTTTTGCTTAGCGTTCCTCTCCGCCAATTTAGATAAGAGCACCTTGTATGAGGTGCTTTTTTTATATGCAAAAAATTGTTGTCTTAATCATTTATAAAACAAAAGCATTTTATAATGTATAATTATTTAACAAAACTCGGAGATACTACGTGTTTTTCAAATCAGGTGTGGTTTTATACGGAGCTATGTTTTTGAGCGTGGCAGCTTGTGCTTCGGCCAATGTTACATCAATTGCTCCGAAAGAATATTTGGACTGGCTGGATGATTTGAAAAAAGAAATGGTAGCAAAAGGCATATCACAGGAGACAATAGATAAGGTGTATGCTTTTGATTATTATCATCCGACGCCCGTGGCGGTTAAAAGTGACAGAAAGCAAATGGAATTTGTGTTGACCTCTGATGCTTATTTAAACAGGGTGGTAAACAAAACAAGAGTGCAAAAAGGACAAAAGTATTATCAAGATTTGCGGCCTTTATTACAAAAACTGGAAAAAAAATATAATGTTCAGGGCGAATATATAATCGCTTTTTGGGGAATAGAAACCAATTTCGGGACTAATTTCGGCGGACATAACGTGATTGATGCTCTAACTGAGATGAGTTATGATAAAAGACGGCCAAAATTTTTTAGAAATCAGCTTTATCAGGCGCTTAAAATTGTTGATGATTGGAATATAGATTTTACCAAAATGCAAGGTTCTTGGGCCGGAGCAATGGGGCATTTTCAATTTATGCCTTCAACCTTTAATGCTTATGCGGTTGATTTTAACGGAGATGGTGAGATTGATATTTGGTCAAGTTTTGAAGATGCGGCTGCATCGGCGGCAAATTATTTGACTGAAATTGGTTGGAAAAAAAATGAGCCTTGGGGAATGGAAGTAAGTTTGCCGTGGAATTTTGATTATGCGTTAAGCGGACGTGATAAACTTAAGCCCATAGCTTTCTGGAATAAAACAGGTGTTAGGACACTTAATAATAAAAAAATTAATTTACCCAAAGATATGAAGGCGGCAATTATCACACCGGAGGGAAAAAAGGGCAGAGCTTATTTGGTGTGTGATAATTTTTATCGAATTATGCAATGGAACCGCTCGGAAAATTATGCTTTGGCGGTTGGTATTCTGGCTGACTATATCAAAAGCGGAAAAGCTTGGAAAAAAGTTCCTGCCGCTTCGGCTGAACGCCTTAAAAAAGATGATGTGATTAAAATACAGTCGTTTATTAATGAATTGGGGTGGTTTAAGTTGGAAGAAGACGGGCAATTGGGAACCAAAACTCGTGAGGCAATAAAAAAGGTACAAGAAAAAGCCATGCTGCCGCAAGATGGTTATCCGGATTATCAGTTGTTAAACAAAATAAATAATTATAATCAAGAAATAGGTTTTAGCGTGCCGGTGCCGGAAAGAAAATTACACAAGGCTAAATAAGTGCTTTACCTGGATTAAAAAAATATATAAATTGAAAAAAGATTTTTTTTGATTACAGTTGAATGCATGGGTTGGGTTATGATTAGAACTAAATATTGGTTTTTGGCGGCTGTTTTTATTTTGAATGCTTGTGTTTATGGCAGAACTGATTTGGGTGATGGTAAATACACTCAGGCAACAGCCATTGCCGGACAAGGCGGAACATATAAGGTCGGTAAGCCTTATAAAATTATGGGCAAATGGTATTATCCTAAAGAAGATTATCATTACTCGGAAGTGGGGATGGCTTCTTGGTATGGGTCGGATTTCCATGCCAAAACTACGGCTAATGGCGAGAGGTATGATATGAATTCGTTGACGGCGGCACACAGGACGCTTCCTTTGCCGTCGATTGTTAAAGTTACCAATTTGGAAAACGGTCGGTCGTTGGTGTTGAGAGTTAATGACCGGGGACCTTATGTCAAGGGCAGAATTATTGATGTATCCAAAAGAGCATCTCAGCTTTTGGGATTCCATACACAAGGGACAACCAAAGTCAGAGTGGAAATTATGGAAAAAGAAAGTCGAGCTTTGAAAGCGGCGTTGTTGGGCGAAGAATACAGTGATGATATGGAAATTGTGGAGCAGACGCCGATCCCTGAGGCAAACAGCGTAAGGCAAAGTTATCCTAAAGGAAGTTATTTTGTGCAAGCCGGAGCTTATGCTCAGGAATCAGGAGCGCAAGATGTGGCAGCAAGGCTTGATGAGGTGGGCAATACCAATATCTATTATGTTAATGTAGACGGTAATAATTATTATCGAGTTAGAGTTGGCCCGTTTAGTAATGAACAAGAAGCTAGAGTTGCTTTAAGCAAAGTGCAAGATAACGGTGTTTATGATGCCAAAATCGTTTCGGATTAGGGGAGAATACATATGAATAAAAAAAATTGGTTGTGGAGTATAAGTGCCTTGGCCTTGTTATGGGCCGGAAATGCGTTGGCTTTGGATACCAAAGCCAAAAATATGATTTTGATGGATTATACTACCGGTGAATATTTGTTTGAAAAAAATGCCAGCGATCCGATTCCGCCGGCATCAATGAGCAAGTTGATGACAATTTATGTCTTGTTTGACAAATTGAGAAACGGTAGTTTGTCTTTGGACGATACGTTTAAGGTGAGTGAAAATGCGTGGCGCAAGGGCGGAGCTCCAAGCGGAGGTTCGACTATGTTTTTGGCGATAGGTGATGAAGTTAAAGTTGATGAGCTGTTAAAGGGAATTATTATTCAGTCGGGTAATGATGCGTGTATTGTGGCGGCAGAAAATATTGCCGGAGATGAGGATAGTTTTGTTGATATTATGAATCACAAGGCGCAGGAATTGGGGCTAAAAAATTCGCATTTTGCCAATGTTACGGGGTTGCCGCATCCGGATCATAGGATGTCAGTTGAGGATTTGGCAAAGTTGTCTCAGCGGATTATTAGTGAATTTCCGCAGTTCTATCATTTGTTTTCGCAGAAAGAATTTACATATAACAATATTAAACAGGGAAACCGTAATCCTTTGTTGTATTCTATGCCTTATGCCGATGGTCTTAAGACCGGACACACCGAAGAAGCAGGGTTTTGTTTAACGGCATCAGCTAAAAAGGGTGACAGGCGAATTATCGGAGTTATGACCGGTCTGGCATCAAACAAAGAACGCTCGGAAGAGGCTGATAAAGTGATGAGTTGGGCATTTAGAGAGTTTGATAATTATAATTTGATAGAAAAAGGTCGCAAGGTTGCCGATTTGCCGGTGCAATACGGTGTTAATAAAACGGTGCCGCTGGTGGTGTCTAAGGATGTAGTTAAGACAATCAGGAAAAGCTTGCGTAATCAGGTTAAGCTTGTGGTCTCGTATGACAAACCGGTTAGAGCGCCGATAGAAATGGGGCAGCAATTGGGGGTTTTAAAAGTTGAGATACCAGGAGCTGAGGTGATGGAGGTGCCGCTGATTGCCGGGCAGACAATTAATAAGGTCGGGCTTTGGGGCAAGATGGTTGATAATGTTAAGTATTTGTTGACCGGAGATTTGTAAAACATGAAAGGCAAATTTATTACATTCGAAGGGGGAGAAGGAACAGGAAAATCAACCCAAATCAAATTGTTGACTGAATATCTTAAACAAAAAGGTAAAAATGTTGTTACCACCAAAGAGCCGGGCGGAACCGAAGTGGGGCAGGAAATCAGAAAGCTTTTGGTGTGCGGAGATAAAGACAAGTTTGATGCTTTGGCCGAGGCGTTGTTGTATTTTGCCGACAGGCATGTGCATATGGTGCAAAAAGTTTGGCCTGAGATGGAAAAAGGAGCTTGGGTTTTAAGCGACAGGTTTGCCGATTCGACCATGGCTTATCAGTATTACGGATATAACAAACGCCTGAGCAAAGAGGTGATAAATGAACTTTATAGAATTGCCGTCGGTGATTTTAAACCGGATTTGACCATTGTTTTGGATATTGATCCTAAAATAGGGCTGGAGCGTTCTTTTAATAAAGCCAAGAACATGGATGTTAAAGAGCTTAGATTTGAGGGAAGAGAGCTTGAATTTCATAATAATATGCGGCAGGGGTTTTTGGAAATTGCCAAAGCAGAGCCAAAGCGTTGTGTGGTGCTTGATGCCAATAAGACAATTGAGGAGTTGCACGGCGATATAGTCAAGGTAATAAACGAAAGGTTGGGATTATAGAATATGAGTGAAGCAGAAATATCTTTTGCGCCAAAGGATAATGCTTATCTTTTGGGACATGAGGAGGCTGAAAAGATATTTTTGGATGCTTGGAAAAATAATTCTTTGCATCAGGCTTGGCTTATTTCGGGACCGAAGGGAATTGGTAAGGCTACGTTTGCCTATAAAGTGGCTAGGTTTTTGTTATGGGCCGATGAGGGAAGGCGCAACGACTATAATTCGCTTGATGTGCCGGTTGATGGTGAGGTGTTTAAGCAGATAAGCAATGGTTCGCAATCTGATTTTAAGTTGTTGGAACGTGGATATCTTAAGACCGAAAAACAGAAAATTATTAAAGCGATTAAAGATGGTAATTATATGAGCGATGAAGAATTGGGAGAGCTTAAAAAATCTAGTATAATTGCAGTTGATGACGTGAGAGTGGTTAATGAATTTTTGGCCAAAAAATCGGCTAATGGTAAGTGGCGGGTGGTGTTGATTGACAGCGCAGATGAGATGAATCAGTCTTCGGCCAATGCAATCTTAAAGATTTTGGAAGAACCGCCTGTTAAAACTTTGATGTTGTTGATATCGCATAATCCGGCAAGGTTGCTGCCGACAATTCGCTCAAGATGCGCTAAGTTGGAATTGAAGCCTCTACCAGATAATGTGGTGTCAAGTCTTATCAGACGGTATAGACCGGATGTGAAAGAAAACGAGATAAAAAAGATTGTGGCAATTGCCGGGGGAAGCATCGGTAAGGCGTTGGCTTATATTGACGGTGGGGCGGCGGAATTTTATGACAGCATTTATGCTTTGGCAACATCTGGTAAAAGTTTTAAGACTGCAGATATGTTGAAATTTTGTGATATGGCGGCGGAAACAGAAGAAAATTATGAATTGTTTAAGGAGCTGGTGTTGAAGTTTTTGAGCGAGCAGGCCAAAGCGCAAAACAAAATAGAAGAAAGCGCAGATATGTTTGATAAGGCAACGCATATTTTTTTGGAAACCGAGGCTTTGAATTTGGATAAAAAATTGGCGGTTATGAATATTATGACCGGAATTTGCAAGATATACTGAGATAAAAAATGTTAGCAGACAGTCATTGTCATTTGGAAAACAATAATGAACTTGAAGAGGTAATGACGCGAGCGGAAAAGGCCGGTGTCGAATATGTTTTGGATGCCGGAAGCAATATTGATCATATTAATGAGCATTTGGATATTGCAGACAGATTTAATCAAGTTTATGCGGCAGCGGGAGCGCATCCACATCAGGCAAAGGAACTGGCTTGGGTTACGGCTGAGGATATTTTGCGCCAAACCAAGCACAAAAAAGTGATTGCCATAGGTGAGGCGGGGCTTGATTATTACTATGATTTTGCGCCCAAGGAAGCGCAAATAAAATTGCTTAAAGAAAATATAAAGGCCGCGCAACAAAGCGGTTTGCCGCTGATTATACACAACCGCGACAGCGATGATGATATGATAGATATTTTAGGCGAGGCTTATGATAAACAAAAGTTTAAGGGAATTATTCATTGCTATTCCTCATCTTGGAAATTGGCGGAAAAAGCGCTTAATATGGGATTTTATATTTCGGCCTCGGGGATTATTACGTTTAGCAATGCTGAGGAGATAAGAGCAAATTTTGCTAAAATTCCGATGGACAAGCTTTTGGTGGAAACCGATGCGCCGTATTTGGCGCCGGTTCCCAAAAGAGGGAAAATTAACGAGTCGGCAAATGTGGTTTTTACGGCACAAAAATTAGCTGAGATTAAAGAGGTAAGTTTTGAGATGTTGGCAGAAATAACCACCAATAATTTTAAGAGGTTGTTTGAACTATGACAAGCGCGTTGTTTTTAGGAGTAGGGGCGTCGCCGGGGGTGCCGTCGTTAAGCAACGGTTGGGGAGCGTGTAATCCCAATAATCCAAAGAATATCAGACGAAGGACTTCGACTTTGTATGAAGTGAACGGGGTGAAGATTTTGATTGATACCTCTCCTGATTTAAGAATGCAATTGTTGGATAATCATATCACCGAACTTGACGGAATTTGCTATACTCATGCTCATTCGGATCATTTGTATGGAATTGATGAATTGCGGGAGATTAACCGTATAACTTGTCGTCCTTTGGATGTGTTTGCGACCGATGTAACGATGAGAGAGATAAAAAAGCGATTTTCTTATTTGTTGCTTGATAAAGAATCAGAAGATTTTTATTTGTCAAAGCCGGGGCTTTTGCCGCATGTTATTAAACCCAATCATCTCTTTGCAATTAAAGGTGTTAAAATTATGCCGTTGAAGTTGTTGGGGCATAATATGCCGACATTCGGCTACATTATAAATGATGAGATTGTGCATATTGCCGATTTTAAGCAATTTTCAAACTCGGCCATGGAGCATATTGAAAAGATAAAGCCCAAATTGTTGGTTTTGCCGTTGACAATTATTGAGCATCATCGTTATCATATAGGTTTGAAAGAGGCTTTGGAATATATTGAAAAAATTAAGCCGGAAAGAGTGGTGCTTAACCATATGGCAAGCGAGTGTGATTATGATTTTGTAAACGAAAATACACCGGATAATGTTGAGCCGGCGTATGATAATTTGAAAATTGAATGGTAGGTTGAAATAAAATGCTTTGTATTTATCATTTGGCAGATCATGACGGAAAAGGTTCGGCCGCAATTGTGGGGCGTAAATTTAAGGATGTGGAGTTTTTGGGGCTTAACCATGATATGGAAGTGCCGATAGATGAGATTAAAAAACACGATAAAATCGTGGTGTGCGATATATCATTGCCGCTGGACTTGATGTTTGAGCTGAATGAAACCAAGGATTTGACATGGATTGACCATCATGTATCGTCAATAGAGGAATATGAAAAGAAAATCAAAGAAGGTAAGAAAGAAATTAAGGGTATTCGCAAATCAGGAACGGCGGCAATTATGCTGACCTGGCAATATTTCTTTCCGGAAGAAAAAATGCCTGAAGGAGTTAAGTTGTTGGCCTTAAACGATATTTTTGATTTGCGAGATAAAAAAGTTAGGCCGTTTGAGTATGCTTTTTAGTCATTGGGGGTTAATAAACCCAAGGACAAAAGCTGGAAGGATTTGTTTGCCGGCAAACTCAATGTTGATGAAATGGTGAAAAAAGGCGAGGCGATTTTGTCTTATATCAAAAACCGCAACCATCGTTTATGCAAGGCGATGTCGTTTGACAGCGAATATATGGGGTATAAGTGTATTTGTGCTAATATGCCGCAGGGGTATTCGGAGTTTTATGATGGAGTTAAGACGATTAAGAATTATGATTTTATGTGCAACTTTTTTATGAATGGCAAAAACTCGTGGAATTTGTCGTTTTATACCGCTAAAGATGATGTTGATGTATCTAAGATTGCCTCATCTTTTGGCGGCGGAGGACACAAAAAAGCAGCAGGGGCTTCGGGGCTGAAGCAATTGCCGGAGTTTTTGCAAAAAGGCGTGCCGCACAAGGAATAGTAAAACAAAAGGGGCTGTCTGCGATGCAGGCAGCCCCTTTTTTTATGGGGTGAAGATTTTTTCCCGACGGCAAAGAGGTTAAAAAGGCTGATTTTTTGCTTGAGAATTATGGAAGATGTAGTAAATTGGAACGGTTAAGGATTAAATATTTTTGGAGAAAAGTAAAAATGTCTAAAATCTTGGTTACATCTGCATTACCTTATATCAACGGAGTGCCGCATTTGGGGCATATGGTTGGTTGTTTGTTGCCGTCGGATATATATGCCAGGTTTATGCGCATGATGGGAAACGAGGTTTTGTACATTTGCGGAACCGATGAGCATGGCACGACATCTGAGGTTGGTGCTTTGAAAGCCGGTATGGAGGTGCAGGCATATTGTGACATGAATCATGACAGGCATGCCAAAACATACAAAGATTTTGAGCTGTCGTTTGACTTTTTTGGCCGCACTTCGACCGAGCAAAACAAAGAAATGACTTATCATATCTTTGAGCAGTTGGATAAAAATGGTTTTATTGAAGAAAAAACCATCAAGCAAGTTTATTCGATTGATGATGAGATGTTTTTGGCCGACCGCTATATTACGGGTACTTGTCCTTATTGCGGATATGATAAGGCAAGAGGCGACCAATGCGAAAATTGCACCAAAGTTTTGGAGCCGACAGAGCTGATTGATGCCAGAAGTTCGATCTCGGGATCAAAAAACTTGGAGGTTAGAGAGACCAAGCATTTGTTCCTTAATTTGCCAAAACTTGAGGGCGAGCTTTCGGCATGGCTTAAGACCAAAGAGCCGTTTTGGCCTGATGTTGCTTATACGATTGCCCAAAAATGGCTGAAAGAAGGCTTGAAAGAGCGCTGCATTACCCGCGATTTGAAATGGGGATTTAAGGTCAACAAAGAAGGCTATGAAGATAAGGTGTTTTATGTGTGGTTTGACGCACCGATAGGGTATATCGGGATTACCAAACAATGGGCCGATGAACGCCCAAGTGAACGCAACTGGAAAGACTGGTGGCAAAACCCCAAAGAAGTGCGCCATGTGGAGTTTATGGGCAAAGACAATGTGCCTTATCACTCAATTACGTTTCCGGCAACATTGCTTGGGACAAGAGAGAACTGGACACAGGTTGATTTCTTGAAAGGGTTTAGCTATTTGACTTATGAGGGCGGCAAATTTTCTAAATCTGAGAACAGAGGTATTTTTGCCGAAGATGCCATCAAAGAATTTCCGGTCGATTATTGGAGATATTGGCTGATGTCAAACGCACCGGAGGGCTCGGATGCCTCGTTTACTTGGGATTTGTTTGCGGGTGCTGTTAACAAAGATTTGAACGGAGTGTTGGGTAATTTTGTGTCGCGGGTTTTGAAAATGACCGCTTCTAAGGTTGGTAATAAGGTACCTGAAGGCGGAGAATATTCAAAATTGGAAGAGGACTTGATTGCTGCTTTACAGCAAAGAGTTAATGATTATATCAAATATTTGAGCGAGATGGAGTTTAGAAAAGCTTTGGCCGAATTACGCGCAATTTGGGTTGAGGGCAACAACTATATCTCGGTTGCCGAACCATGGACGGTGATTAAGAGCGATGAAAAAAGAGCCAAAGTTATTTTGAGGGCCTGCATCAATCTAATCAGGATTTTTGCGATTTTATCAGCGCCTGTTATGCAAGAGGTGGCGCAAAGCATGCTTGAAAGATTGGGGGCAGGAATGTCATCTTTGAAAGATTTTGATGTCAAAAAAGAGATGAACGCTCTTAAAGGCGGAGAGAGCTTTGAAGTGGGAGATGTGTTGTTTGAACGTGTTAGTCCGGAAAAATTGGAAGAGCTTAAAGCAAAATACGGGAGTGCAAAATAGATGATTAAGCGCTTAAAAAGAAAAGACGATGACGTTATCGGACCAAGTACTGGGGTGGTTAAATGGGTTAATCGGTTTTTTAGGTTTATTTTATATCCACTGATTCGACCTTTATGGTTTTTTAGTTTTGTGATTATGGTGGTGATTGTTGTTGTAGTAGTACCATCATATTTAGGAGTTGAATTTGCTGATATTCCAAGATGGTATAAGCAGCAGATTGAAAGGCAATATACCAAAATTGAAACGAAAGTTAGTAATGAAGTCGTTGCTCCGTTGGTTGAAAAGGTTGAGAGTAAGGTAGAAAAAGTCAGTAGTAAAAAAGTAAATGTAAAAGCAATGTCTAAAGAACCGGGAAAGAGAGATTTGGTTGCTTATGAAAGTCCTCAGGTTATAAATCGCAGAGCCTTTCAAAAGGCTCAGGAGGTGCCTGTTGATGTTAAAGCTACTTTGCAAAAAGCAATGAAAGAGACTGTTGAGTTTAAACGTAATGATAAATTGGAATTGGTATATTTGGAGATTCCAAAAAGAATAAACGGCCGGGTAGAAGTTGTAAATGCTAATGAATTAAGAATCGGTGATGATGTATTTTTTCTTTATGGTATTTATGTTAATCCTACATCAGATAAAGGAAAAGAGGCAGAACGGTATTTGCTTAAAACAATCGCTGGTAAGTATGCCGATTGTTATGTAGGAGCATATAGTAAAGATGGAACCGGTACGGTGATATGTATTTATGACGGAGTTAATATTAATCAACGTTTGGTCGATCTTAAATATTCTAAAGATGTAAGCCTTAATTAGGAGATTGTTGCTAAATGTGGCAGCCGGTTTTGATGATTTGCGGATATTTTATCAGCGTTCTGGGAATCGCAATGTTATTTCCGGCGGCAATTGATATCTATGATACAGATGTTAATTGGTCGATTTTTATAAGTTCGGCGATAGTGGCAATGTTTATCGGCTTGTCATTATTTTTGGCCAACAGAGGAAAAATAAAAGATATTTCAATACAACAGGCCTATCTTATAACGGTGTTGAGCTGGGTGTCGGTAACGATTTTGGCGGCATTGCCTTTTTTATTTTATGGCGAAAGATGGAGCGATGCTTTGTTTGAGGCGGCATCTGGAATTTCGACAACAGGGGCTTCGATTTATGCCAATGTAGAGGCTTTGCCAAGATCAATATTGTTGTGGCGTGCTTTGCTTAATGGTTTGGGTGGTGTAGGGATTGTTATTTTTGCAATTGCCATGTTGCCGTTTTTGGGAATTGGCGGAATGCAAATTTTTCAGAGAGAAAACTCTGATGTTAATGAGAAGTTTATGCCCAAAATCAGCTATATTGCTAAAAGAATTATCGTGGTTTATGTCGTGTTAATATTAGCTTGTATTTTGTCATTAAAAGCAGTAGGAATGGGTTTGTTTGATGCCATTTGCCATGCGCTGTCAACTGTTTCTACCGGTGGGCTTTCAACTAAAAATAATTCGATTGCATATTTTAACAGCGCAGCAATAGAATGGATCATTACTTTGTTTATGTTTTTTGGGGCGTTGCCGTTGACTTGGTATCATAGTTTGTTGTTTACCAAAAACAACCATTCTTTGCGCTCAACTCAGGTGGTAGCTTTTATTAAAATCCTGACAATATATATTGTATTGATGAGTGTTTGGCTGATTTGGCGCGGAGTATATGCTCCTTTTGAGGCGGTAAGGTATGCGGCTTTTAATGTTACATCAATTGTTACATCAACAGGATTTAGTTCGGCAAATTGGTTGTCGTGGGGAGCTTTTGCGGCAACAGCTTTTGTTATTTTTGCTTTGACAGGAGGATGTTCTGGCTCTACATCTGGCGGAATTAAGATATTTAGGTGGCAAGTGGTGATTGCCCAATTGAGAAAAACTTTTATTACCACGACGGAGCCGAATCGGTTGATGCCGTTGAAAATAGGCGGAACGGTCATAAGTGCAGAAGTGGCAAATTCCATATTTGTATTTTTTATTGCTTATGCTTTTAGTGTGGCGATGATAAGTTCGGTGATTGCTATTACCGGGGTTGATTTTGTGACAGCTTTTGGGGCGACAATTTCGTGTATAACTAACTCTGGTCCCGGAATTAGCCAAAATATTGGTCCGGACGGCAATTTTGCAGGATTGAGTGATACGGTTAAGGCTGTTTTGGCGTTTACGATGTTGTTGGGACGTTTGGAGGTGTTGACAATTTGGGTATTGTTTAGCAAAAGTTTTTGGCGGTAAATTAATGTATGAAGAAGTATGTAAGTTAACTTTTTGTTTACCATAAATATGATATTCTAAACTCGTGCGGGAGTAGCTAACCGCACGAGTTTTTAGTACTAAAACAAATAAGGATACAACCAGGATGTTGTTACAAGAATTGACACATCGCCCAATATGGGATTTTAGGCTTTCTGCTATTATGTTGGCAGAAGGTTTTGTTGTATCTAGAAAGAGAGGTGTGAGATGAGTAACAGCATAACTCTCAACGCCTCAATGCGAAGCAATTTGCTGAGCCTAAAAAACATTGCCACCCAAATGGACAAGACCCAGCTTATTCTTGCCACCGGCAAAAAGGTAAACTCAGCCATCGACAACGCAAGCTCTTATTATCAAGCCCGTTCCTTGACCTGCCGCGCGGCGGATTTGACAGCGCTTTTGGATAGTATGGGGCAAGGTATCCAGACGATTGAAGCAGCTACTCAAGGTATTGAACACGCGACTTCAATCTTGGAACAGATGACCTCAATTGCCGAACAAGCGGCAATGTCTGACAAAGTATTATCCAAAGAAGATATAATCAAACAATTGGGCGAAAACGGCGCGGTGGTAACCACGGCGCAAGAATTGTATGATGCTATTCAATCAGGCAAAGAAACGATTTGTGTCTATGGTAATATAGACCTTGGCAATATTGATGATGCCGGTAAAGAAATAAACTTGGCCGCCAATCAAAAATTGGTTGGTGTCGGTTATTTTGGTGATAATAAGACCGAAAGCTCTCTTACCGCCACCGCCACCACCGCCAAGAATATGATAAACATTACTCAAGACGGTTGTATGATTTCGGATTTGAATTTTAATTACACCAATGAAGCAGCAACAGGTAGTGCGTATGCTATTATTGTTAGCGGGGCGGATATAAAAGCAGATATATCTAATATTGATATAGATGTTAAATTTTCAGATTCTGGTTATATCAATGCTGCTATATTTATCAGCGATGGCAAAATTAATATATCTGGCAATATAGATGTTGCTACTTCGGGCACGCGAGGATATGGGATTTATTTAGCAGCTTCTAAGGCGGATATTTCATCAAATGCAAAAATTAATATAACAACTTTGGGCACTCGAGGATATGGGATTTATTTATATGATGGTGGAAGATTGGATACATCTTCGGGAAGTACAATTAATATTGCAACATCTGGCGAAAATGGTTTTGGTTTTTATGTATATAGTAATTCATATAGCAATATTGCAGCGGGTTCTCAATTAAATATTAAAACTACAGGATATAAGGGCTATGGAATTTGTTTAGAAACTTTGGCTTCTTGTGATATTGCGGGTAATGTTAAAGTAAGTACAAAAGACCAGTATGGTATTTTGTTACCATCTACAAGCGGAAATAGACTTGATATTTTAGCAACAGGGCGGGTTTATTTTGATGCCGGATCATATCCAATATTTAATAATTATAATGGTGGTCATGGCAATAATATCCTAAATATTGCCGCCGGAGCTAAATTGGCATTTGAAAAAGATGGTGTTGCCAAGTGGTATCAGTTGGGTGAAGATTATAAAGATGAAAACGATAGCGGAAAAACGCATACAATTACTGCCGATAATGTCGCAACCACTATTCAAGGTATTGGTGAGACCTCGGCTTGGACTTTGCC
>CASDRW010000103.1 GCA_949283275.1 uncultured Pseudomonadota bacterium | reverse complement strand
GTATGCCGATGATAATCCTGATGGTTCGGGTGATTTGGCAGCATTGGGTTTTGGCGAATTTGAGGAAGATTTATTTTATCGCTTGCGGGCGGTTCCGGTCGGGCTTAGCATTATTGCGGGACCTACGGGATCGGGTAAGTCCACTACCTTGCAGAGAAACATGATTAAGTTGCTGCAAGAGAAGAATTATGAATTAAATCTTTTAACCGTGGAAGATCCGCCGGAGTATCCTATTCCCGGAGCGCGGCAGATGCCGGTTACCAATGCCAACACCGAAGAGGAAAAAGCCGAGCAATTTACCAAAGCACTATCGGCAGCATTGCGATCTGACCCTGATGTGATTATGGTGGGCGAGATCAGAGCTTTGGCGGCGGCGCAGTTGACTTTCCAAGGAGCATTGTCCGGACACGGAATGTGGTCAACTTTGCATGCCAACTCGGCGCCGGCAATTATTAACCGTTTTCGTGATATGGGGGTTGAGACATTTAAACTGCTTGACCCGGAATTAATTAAGGGTTTGATATCGCAACGTTTGTTTCGTAAGCTTTGTCCGCACTGCCGCATCTCGGTTAAAGAAAGACAAAACGATCCTTCTTTTCAACGTTTGCGGACGGCTTTAGGTGATTTTGGAGTGGAAAACACTTATGTGCGCGGTCCGGGGTGTAAATTTTGCAACGGAACAGGCATTAAAGGTCGTATGTGCGTGCCGGAAATTATTTTGCCTGATGCAACATTTCTGGAACTGATGATTAAAGGAGAGACCAGAAAAGCAATTGATTACTGGACATCTGATTTGAACGGGCGCACCTTAAAAGAAGCGGCTATGGAGCGTATGCTTAAAGGATTTATTGATTTGGATGAAGTAGAACGTTGGTGCGGACTGTTGGATCAACGCCCGGCATACTAAAAAGGATTAAAAAATGGCAGAAGAAACCGGTATTAAAAAGAAACAAACCTCAAAATCCTTACAAAGAGCAATGAACAAGCTCAATAAGGTTGAGGAGTATTATGCAAAATTGATTATTCAATTTTCAAACAAAACGCGTTTGAAACTTTATCGCAAAATTGCCTCTTTGATGAAAAACCGTTTTTCGTTGATGGATGCTTTGGATATGTTGCATGACGGAGCTTCCAACGGAGGAAAAAATCCGGGTGAGCCGTTGGCAATTGCCATTGCTTCTTGGGGCAAAAGCTTGAATAACGGTAATACCTTCTCCGAGGCTTTGAAAGGTTGGGCACCGGATCGCGAAAGGTTGATGCTTTCAGTGGGCGATGTATCGGACTTGGAAGGTGCGCTTCTTAATCTTATTAAAGTTACCGAAGGTTCTACTAAGATGATAAGGCCGATCGTCGGGGCTATTTCTTATCCGAGTTTTTTGATGATGATGGCCATATTGATTATTTATGCCATTGGTGTTTATATGGTACCGCCGATGATTGATGCGGCTCCCAATGTCCATTGGCGCGGCTTGGCAAAAGATTTGGTCGATTTGTCGGCCTGGATTAAAGATAATTGGCTGGTGGCTTTTGCATCGCTGCCTATTTTAATGGCGGTAATTTATTTTACCATCAGCATTTGGACAGGGAAGATAAGAGCCGTTTTTGACAATATTCCGCCATGGTCTTTATATAAGACATTCGTCGGCATAAGCTGGCTTTTGGCTTTGTCGGCTTTGGTTAAGGGGGGAACCCCGGTTTCAACCGCCATGAGAGCTTTGCGTAAAGATTCAACCAGATATTTAAAAGAACGCATTGATAAAACTATGGTTTTTATCAACAATGGTGATAACTTGGGGCAGGCTCTTGCTAAAACAGGGCTGGCTTTTCCGGACAAGGAAATTATTGACGATTTAAAAATCTATTCCGAACTTGATAATTTTGAGGAGGCTTTGGACAATTTGGCTAATGAGTGGTTGGAGGAATCTGTTTATACCATTGAAGAAAAAGCCGGCTTGCTTAACATGGTGGCTTTGCTTTCAATCGGTGCGGTTATCGCCTGGGCAGTTATGGGAACCTTTGACATGCAAGACCAAATAACCAGCAGCATGGGATCTTAAACTATGATAGCAAAAATTTATGAATTATGGCATAAGGCTTTATTTTTTTTCCATAAATGGAAGATTGTAATTATCAGTGCAACTATTGCGGCGGCTGTCGTATTGATTGTTGTGCTGGTTATCGGAGGGCAAAAACAAGTCGGCGAACGCGAGGCCGGAGAACAAATTGCCAGTTTGGCAAAAAATATTCGCTCGCGCTACAAAGCTCGTCCTGATTATTGGGGGCTTAGCACAAAAGAAGTGATTGCCAAGAAAATTTATCCTTTGAGCATGGGCGTTAGTGATGAGGGTAAATTAATCGGTTATTTTGCCAACGAAGTGGAGATTGGAGCAAACAGCGAAGGTTTGGCGGTTATGCCTACGGTACAAAGTTTTGTGATTGCCTATAATAATTTGAACAAAGCGCAATGTATCGGTTTGGCTGCCAATAAGTTCAATCAAGAGTTTTGGTTGGGAGTTGAGAAAATGATTGTCGCAAATTCCCACGGCAGCAAAACTTTTGACTGGAGTTCCAAAGAGTTAGCTCTACCTGCAAGTGAAGAACTTGTAAAAAAATGTTGCCAAAAAGAAAGTAATAGTGTTATTTTTTATTTTAAGTAGGATACGTTTACCAATAATTAAGAGATTAGTTCTATACTGGCGATAAAATATAACTAAGGTCATATTAATATGACTTTAAGTATGACTAAAGACAGAGTTGTCCGGAATAAAAGTTTTTGATAAGATAAAACTATATAAACGGCAATTTTATGAGGAGAAAGACAATGACTATTTTATCAAGAACTGAGCAAACAGGCCGTTCAATGGTAGAGATGCTTGGCGTGTTAGCGATTATCGGCGTGTTATCCGTCGGTGGTATTTCGGGCTATTCAAAAGCGATGGCCAAGTTTAAGCTGACCAAAGCACAAGATCAGATTACGATGTTGTTGATGAACATCAGAACCGCTTATGCCACCAGTCCAAGTTATGATGGTTTGACCAACTCGGTTGCAACAGATTTTAATATTGCGCCTTCTGATATGGTTACAGATTCTGCTGCCGGAACGATGAACGGAGCTTTCGGCGGTGCGGTTACGGTTGGTGCTTGTGATGAAAACGGTGCTCCTTGTGCTACTGTTCTGGCTTCGGCAAATACAGCATCCTATTTTTTCATAACTATGGCTGATTTGGGACGTGAGGCTTGCTTGTCTTTGGCTACATCTGACTGGGGCTCTGACGGTATGGTCGGCATGGTGGTTGGTAATACCGGTATTTCTTCTGCTAATTTGCCTTTGACTTTAACTGGTGGTGGTAATGACGCTGATACGCTTTGTGTTGCAGGAGCTAACCAACAGGGAACCAATATTACTTGGGTTTACTACTAAGCACACGGAATTGGGATTTTTGGGGCCTTGCTTTTATGGCAAGGCTCTTTTTTTTGAAAGAGGATATGGATGAAAACAGCATTGATTTTGGAAGGCGGCGCCAAACGCGGAATTTATACCGCCGGGGTGTTGGATGTGTTGCTCGAAAACGGAATTAGAGCTGATGCGGTGTTTGGGGTTTCGGCCGGGGCAATACACGGCTGCTCGTATGTGGCGGGGCAAAAAGAGCGCTCTATCCGCTATAACCTAAAATACGGCAACGACCCGAGGTTTATGAGTATCAAAAACTGGATTAGAACCGGCAATGTGGTGGACACAAACTTTTGCTATCATGAGTTGCCGGATATATTGGATCCATTCGACCACGACGGGTTTGAACAAGCGAAATGCCAGTTTTTTGCCGTTTGCTCCAATATTGAGACGGGCGAGCCGGAATATATCCTCTGCCCCACGCTGCGGGGCGAAAATATTGATTACCTGAGGGCATCGGCCTCGCTGCCGTTTTTGTCGCAAATTGTTGAGGTTGGCGGCAAAAAACTGCTTGACGGCGGAATTTGCGACAGTATTCCACTAAAGGCGGCGATGACAAAAGGATTTGAGCGCAATATCGTGATTTTGACCCGGCCCAAAGGTTATCGTAAGAAAAAGTCGCACAACAAACTGCTGGCAAAAATCGTCTATCGCAAATATCCGCTCTTTGCCAAAGCCATTGCCGAGCGCTATAAGATGTATAATGCCGAACTTGATTTTGTGGCAGAAGCAGAAAAGCAAGGCAACACCTTGGTTTTGCGTCCGTCAGAGGTAATAAAAATCGGCAAAATGGAGCAAAACCTTGATGTGGTTAAACAGATGTATGAGCTGGGGCGCAAAGACGCGCTGGAAAATCTGGGGCGAATACGCGAGTTTTTGCAGATGTAACAATAAAGCCTCTGTGTAAGAGGCTTTATTTGTTTAGCTAAGGTTGACGATTTTAATTTCCAGCTTTTTATCGTAGAATTTGAGCAGGCGCTGGTAGTGGCGGGCAGCAAGCGGCGCGCCTTGTTCCATCAGCGCAATCATATTCATGGACAACGGCGATTGCAAGGCGACGTCTTGGAGGCTTAGGCCTTTTTGTTTCCTTATCGCTATTAGTTGCGGCGCAATTTGAGCGCGCATAATTTGTTTTAGGTTCATCAGTTTTAACTCCTTATTTTGCTTATTAAAACAAAACCGCCGTTGTTAAAAACAAGGCGGGGAGCTAACAAACTGCGTAAAGACAGTCAGGCTTATTCGTCACGCTAAAAGCGTGCTTATATCACCCACTCCCCCATTTGAGGAGGATTTTTCTTTACGAGATGTTTGTTAGACACCACCAAGGCAACCCGCCTTGGCAAGTATTAAACTAAAGCAGATTTGGCTTTTTGACAAGATGATTTTTTGCTTAATTTTGATTAAGATGCCACTTGCCGTCTTCAAAAACCAAATGAAACAGCGCCGTGTTGGGCATTTTGTGCGGACCATAGCCAAAAGCAAGCAGAAAATACCGCATCGAACCACTGTGCGAGGCAACACCTATCACATCTTCTTTGGCAGGCAGCATTTGCTCAAACGCCCTAAACATCCGCTGCTGCATCTCTAGCTTGCTCTCACCGCCGGGCCAGCGGACGGATAAATCCATTTCTTCATCATACCATTTGTGCCACAAATCAGGGTATTTGTCGGCAATATCCTGCTTTTTCATCCCCTCGCAAACACCAAGACAGCCCTCGCGAAGCTCAGGCAAGAGCTTAACTTTTAGTTTGAGCTGAGAGGCTGCTATTTGCGCGGTTTCAAGCGCTCGTTTGAGGGGAGAGGAATAAATTACTTCCAAATTTAGCGGTTTTAGCATTTCTCTTAAAGTATTAGACTTAGCAATGCCTGTTGAATTAATCGGCAAAACTACCCCGCATCCTTG
>CASDRW010000102.1 GCA_949283275.1 uncultured Pseudomonadota bacterium | reverse complement strand
TTATAGGCGGTGCCGGCACGCAAAGCAACAGCACAATACTTCAAGGAGGCGGTTTTATAGGTCTTATAATTGGCTTGGTTGTTTTGTATATATTTGCTAAAATGGCATGGCGGGCGATAGGCTGTTTGCCGTCATTGCTGGTTCTTTTAGCGATTATATTTTTCATTTTATATGCAATAGGAGCGTTTAATAACGGATTCAGCGGCGTAGGAACAAATATAAAAGCCTTTTTGGGTCGAGACGTCAAAACATCTCAAGAGCTAATAGCTACAGCCGAACAAGCTAATGTAAACAAAGAAAGCACCGTTAATTTGGTTGGGGAAGACAAACATCCCATATTGACCGAAAACATGCAAGATATGATTCTTCCGCAAAAAAAAGAATCCAAACCGAAACAGTTTAATCCTCTTAACTATCCGTCGACCTCCGGAATATCAAGGGTCGTTAGCGGAGATACCTTAACCATGAACGGTAGAATTATCAAACTTTTTGGTGTTGCTGCGCCAGATATTTCCCAAACCTGTGCCGATTCATCGGGGCGAGGATATAAATGTGGTCATCAAGCGGTTTCGTGGCTAAGCAACTGGTTGGCCGAAAACGAGATAAAATGCCACATAATATCCGAAGACGAACGAGGAGTTCTAAACGGTGTTTGCATGTTAGGAGCCTATGATATAGGAGCTGCACTGATAAATGCCGGTTGGGCAGTAGCCGACATCAGACAAAGTCAAATATATGTTCCTTATCAAAATCAAGCCCTATCAAACAAAAGAGGTTTGTGGCAGGGAGAGTTTTACATGCCCTGGGATTGGGAAAAGATTCAATCGCGCAAAGCCAACGTCAAAGTTATTCGCAAAAAGAACTCGACAGGCCGCCGTAAAGTATGGTTTAATCCTTTCGGGGATTAGTTATGCAAAAAAATTTCAATTCCAAAACCGAACAAGATAGTATAAAACTGGCCGAGCAATTTTCTCTTATAGCCCAAAAAGGAGATGTTTTTGCTCTTTATGGCACCTTAGGTATGGGAAAAAGCGTTTTTGCCAGAGCGTTTATAAAGAACCTTTGCCATACAGACGAAGTTCCAAGTCCGACATTTACGCTTGTTCAAAGTTATGAGACTCCGTTTTTTACAATCAATCATTTTGATTTATATCGCCTTAAAGACCAAGACGAAGTTTTTGAGCTAGGTTTTGAAGAAGCCGTTTACGATGGTGTTAGTTTAATAGAATGGCCTGAAAAGGCGGGAGCATGGTTGCCCAAAGATATTTTCAAAATAGAAATAACACCTGACGGAGAGGGGCGTCTTTTCAAGGTAACCGTCTTTTCCAAAGACAAAGCAAACCGTCTGGAGCAAATAAAATGAATATTCATGCATCGTGTGTTTGCGTCAAAAACAAAGGAATTTTGATTTTAGGAACATCTTGTTCCGGAAAATCAGACTTGTGTCTAAGGCTTATAGCGGAATTTGGCGCTGTACTTGTTGCCGATGACAGAGTAGATTTGCAAGTAAAAGGTGATACTGTAAAAGCAAAAGCTCCTGAAAATCTAAAAAATTTATTAGAGGTTAGGGGGGTTGGACTCATTAAGTTAAAAGCAAAAAAAACAACAAAAATATCCGCAGTTTTTGAGCTAACCACTTCAAAAACGGAAAGAATGCCCGATGACATGACATATAATCTTTGCGGAATAGCAAAACCATTATACAAAATAAATCCTTTTGAACCGTCGGCACCGGCAAAAGTTTTGGCCGCATTAAGATTGCTGTGATGATTTGGAAAATGACGGTTGATTAATTAAAATAATCAAATTAAAATACGAACTAAATTTTAATTTTAATCTTAGGACGCTAATATGTTGATTCTTCGCAAGACCGAAAAGTTTTTACGCCGCCAGGGCAAGCCGTTGGTTAACTTTGTTTTCAAGGTTGGAGAGCTTTTCATCTTTATCACTCAATCAATTTACAATAGTCTTACACCTCCGTTTTATGGTCGCAATTTTTTGCGTCAGGTTATAGACATGGGTTTTTATTCTCTTCCGGTTGTAGGACTGACGACAATTTTTGCCGGTATGGTTATTGCGTTGCAAAGTTATTCCGGTTTTGCTTCTGTTGGCGCTGAAAGCATGGTTGCGAGCGTTGTTTTAATCTCGGTTACCAGAGAGCTGGCGCCGGTTTTATCCGCTCTTATGGTTGCTGGTCGTATAGGTGCTGCCATGGCAGCCGAAATCGGCACCATGCGGGTTACCGAGCAAATAGATGCATTAACGACACTATCGACAAATCCTTTTAAGTATTTGGTTGCGCCGCGTATTTGGGCCGGTTTGTTGGTAATGCCGTTGCTGGTTTTGATAGGTGATGTTATAGGAATTTTTGGAGGCTATGTTGTAGGCGTTTACAAACTGGGTTTCAATCCCGCCAACTACATTAATGCAACATTAGACGAGTTGGAAGCACTTGATATTACCACCGGCGTTGTAAAAGCGGCAGTTTTTGGTTTTATTATTTCTTTGATGGGATGCTATAACGGCTACAAATCCAAAGGCGGAGCCCAGGGAGTAGGAGAGGCGACCACCAATGCGGTAGTATCATCTTCGATTTTGATTTTAATTTTCAACTATATTGTTACCGAGCTTTTCTTTTCAAGATAGGGACCAAGCAAAATGGCAGAGACAAAAATAAAACTAACCAATGTTTATAAATCTTTTGGCAAGAAAAAGGTTTTGCGCGGGCTAAATCTTGAGATCAAAAAAGGAGAATCTTTGGTTGTTATCGGAGGTTCCGGTACGGGAAAATCGGTTTTGATAAAATGCATTCAAGGGCTTTTAACCCCGGAAGAAGGCTCGATTACAGTTGACGACAAAGAGGTTGTTGGTATTGATGAAAACGACAAAGAAGCCTTACATTCCAAAATGGGAATGTTGTTTCAAGGAGGCGCTTTGTTTGACAGTTTAAGCGTTTGGGAAAACGTAGCGTTTGATTTGCTGGAAAACAAAGGTTATAAGAAAGCAGATGCCAAAGCCGAGGCAATAAGGGTTTTACGCTCGGTAGGGCTTGATCCTGAGGTAGCAGATTTATCACCGGCGGAATTATCCGGAGGAATGCAAAAGCGTGTTGGATTGGCGCGAGCCATTATTTCCAAGCCGGAAATAATCTTTTTTGACGAACCAACCACCGGGCTTGATCCGATAATGGCAGATGTAATCAATGATTTGATAGTTGAATCGGTCAAAGGCTTAGGCGCCACGGCTCTCACCATCACTCACGACATGTCGTCTGCTCGCAAAATAGCCGACAGAATAGCCATGCTCTACAAAGGGGAGATTATCTGGCAGGGAACGGTAAAGGAAATGGATGAAACCGAAAACCCCTATGTTGTCCAGTTTATTAACGGCAATTCACAAGGACCCATAAAAACAGGGGTATAACAGTGGTAAAAAAAGAGATTAAACAATATGTTTGTCAAACCTGCGGCGCTGTTTATCCCAAATGGCAAGGCAAATGCGATGCCTGCGGAGAATGGAACAGCATTGTCGAAGAGATAGTAGGCGGTGGTGGTTTCTCCAATTTTAATCCCAAAAAGTCGAAAGGACGGGATATAGAATTTGTTCCCTTAAGCGGAGCCGAAAAACAACTTGACAGGCTGTCAACTGGGATCAAAGAGCTTGACCGTGTTTGCGGCGGAGGGTTGGTTTCCGGTTCGGTTATTTTGGTAGGCGGCGATCCCGGTATCGGCAAATCAACATTATTGTTGCAAGCCTGTGCTAAGGTTGCCGATTTACCGACGCATCCTGAGGTTTATTATATCTCAGGCGAAGAGGCAATTGACCAAGTTCGCATCCGAGCCAAAAGATTGGGTCTTGAAAAATCACCGGTTAATTTAGCCTCAAGTACGGAGATAAAAGACATTATAACCACGTTGGAAAAGGCCAATGCCGCGATTGTAATCATAGATTCGATACAAACCATGTATTTAGATGAAGTTGAATCTACTCCCGGTAGTGTAACCCAAGTCAGAGCGTGTAGCTATGAGCTTATAAAACTTGCCAAGCGCAAAGGGTTTACTTTGTTTTTGGTTGGACATGTTACCAAACAAGGAGAGATAGCTGGTCCCAGAGTTTTGGAGCACATGGTTGATACGGTTTTATATTTTGAGGGAGAAAGAGGACATCATTTCCGCATTTTGCGAGCAGTCAAAAACCGTTATGGCGCAACTGATGAAATAGGCGTTTTTGAAATGCAAGATAAAGGATTGGTAGAAGTAGCCAATCCCTCGGCATTGTTTTTAGCCGAAAGACAAGGAAACATATCCGGTTCATGTGTTTTTGCAGGGGTTGAAGGTTCAAGGCCGTTATTGGTAGAAATTCAAGCCCTTGTCAGTCCGACCGGATATTCCAGTCCCAAAAGAGCGGTTGTGGGTTGGGATTCCAATCGGTTAGCTATGGTTTTGGCGGTTTTGGAAGCAAGATGCGGCCTAAACTTAAGCTCACAAGACGTATACCTAAACATAGCCGGTGGATTGCGTATTACTGAACCGGCGGCAGATTTAGCGGTAGCTTTGGCTGTCATATCATCACTTACCAACAAACCGCTGCCGGCAGATATGGTAATTTTTGGAGAAATAGGTTTGTCGGGAGAAATCAGGGCGGTATCACAGCCGTCTTTAAGGCTTAAAGAGGCAAAGAAGCTTGGTTTTTCCAGTGCAATTATTCCGCAAGGACGCTCAACCGATAAAAAATTTTCAACCGATATAAATCTTCATGAAATGGGCAATGTCCAGCGGTTGATTAACCTTTTTAATTAGAGGATTTAGCAGTTGAATAATTTAGATGTCATTATATTGATTGTGGTAGCAGTTTCGGCGCTTATAGCACTAAACCGCGGATTAGTTAAAGAGGTTTTATCAATTGTCGGTTGGGTTTTGGCAACGGCGGCCATAATATATTTATTGCCGGTTTTATTGCCGTTTGCCAAAAAATTCATCTCAAGCGGAATTTTAGCCGGAGTTTTGACGGCATTGTTTATTTTTGTAGCTTTCTTTATTTTGTGGATATATTCCACCGGAGAAATTATCGGTAAAATACGTACCAGTAAACTAAACGGCCTTGACAGAATGCTAGGGTTATTTTTCGGAATTATGCGGGCCTTTTTGCTGGTAATTTTGTTTAATATAATGGTTAGCTGGATTATTCCCGAAGACAAGCAGTCAGAAGTTTTAAAAGAGTCCAAATACTATCAATTGGCAGGCTCTTTTGCCAAACCGCTTGAAGAAATGATACCGCAAGAAACGCTTGATTTGATAAAGGAAAAGACACAAGCTCTAAGCGGTGAAGAGAAAGAAGCTGAAGACACCTCTTCTTCCGAACAAGACGAGACAATAGAATTGTTTGAAAAGCTTGCGCAGCCTAAAGTTAAAAGAAAAATAAAAGAACAGAGCAAACAAATCAAAGAAGAATTCGTCGGCTATCACAAATCCGAAAGAGAAGACCTAGATCGCTTGATTGATAGTGTAGAGTAATTTTTAAGGTTACAAAATTTTTCTGGAATTAAGAGCCAGTTGAATGGTGCCTTCATCCATATAGTCGAGTTCTGCCCCCATGGGGATTCCTTGAGCAAGCGTTGTGATTTTGACCCCAAAATCCTTAAATCTCGACACCAAATAATGCGAAGTTATCTGACCGTCAATGGTTGCCGGCAAAGCCAATACCAGTTCTTTAACCGTTCCTAAGGCTATTTTTTGCGCCAATGGCTCGATATTCAAATCCTCCGGCACAACCCCCTCCATCGCCGACAAAACGCCTCCCAAGACGTGATATTTACCCTTAAACAGGGCAGTTCTTTCCATTGCCCACAAATCAGCAACATCCCGCACCACGCAAATAAGGCTGTCATCTCGCAAAGGTGAAGAACAAATGGGGCAGGGGCTGACAGTATCGAAATTGCCGCAGATTTCACAAGTTTTTATATTGGTTGCAACATTATTAAGCGATTCGATAAGCGGCAGCAATATGCTTTCTTTTCGGCTAAGCAAATGTAGCACAATTCTTCTTGCCGAGCGAGACCCCAAAGAAGGTAGTTTGGCAATTTGTTTTATTAAAGTTTCGATATCTTGTCCGGCCATAACCCAACTCTTTTTAGAAAGGAAGTTTTAGTCCGCCGAGATTAAGCCCGCCGGTTAAAGCGTTCATCGATTCGTTCATTTTGGCATCGACCTTGTCTTTGGCATCGTTATACGCCGCTAAAATCAAATCTTCCAAAACCTCGACATCATCGGGGTTCAACAAAGAATTATCAATAGAAATTTTTGTCATGGCAAACTGGCCGTTTAATGATATTTTTACCATACCGCCGCCCGAGGTTCCCTCAACAATCTCCTCGGCCAATTTGGCTTGCTCCTCTTGCATTTTCTTTTGCATCATCTGAGCTTGTTTCATTAAACCTTGAATATTCATCATTTTTAAGCATCCTCATCAAAATAGTTAAGATTTTCATCATAAGCGGCCATATTATTATCCGCAACTTCGGTATTAATTTTGCGGGTTAACGTTTCGATTTTTGCACCTTTAAATTCCGACATAATCGCTTTAACCAAAGGCAAATCCATCACATCTTTTTTATTTTCAGTATCTTTTGCTGCTTCTTTATCGGCAATGGTTTCTCCCAAAACACCGGGAACAACATCAATATTCCATTTTATTCCGGTAACCTCAATCAAAACATTTTGCAAATTAAGTAAGAAATCATTATTTATTTTATCAGAGATTTTGATTTGCATCATACCATTGTCAAATTGGCAAAAAGAAACATCATTCTTAAGGCTGTAAGCCATCATCATTTTTTTGCTTGTTATCAGATATTCAACCAGTTCTTCCGGAGAAGAAAAAACAAGAGCATTCTGATTTGTTTCGACAGCAGCCGGAGCTTTTTCCACGGCCTTTGGCTGCTTTAGCGGCAAGGGAGGTTGAGCTAAATCAGAGTTTTTTTTTAAGCCGTCCAAAATCTCTGCCGGAGTTGGTAGATTAGCCGAGAAAGAAATACGTATCAAAATCATCTCCAAAGCATCTTGTTGCAAAGGAGCAATATTAAGTTCACTCAATCCTTTGATTAGCATTTGCCATATTTTGGATAACACGGCAATCGGTACTACTGGCGCAATTTTAGAGCAAAAATCTTTTTCATTTTCGGACAAAGCAGGATCATTTAAGAGCTCAGGCACAATTTTTACCTTTGCCAACAAATGGGTAATAGTAATCAAATCTTGAAGCAAAGTCAAAGGGTTAGCCCCATTTTGATGCTGCTTTTGCAGATTTTCCAAGACTTTTTCCGTTTTCCCGTCAATAAGGCATTCAAACAAATCGAAAGTAAGCGAACGATCAGCCAACCCAATCATATTCTTAACCACATCGGTCTTAACTTCTCCACCGCCGAGAGAAATAGCTTGATCCAACAAAGACAACCCGTCGCGGCAAGAACCGTCGGCAGCCTTGGCAATAAGGTGCAACGCCTCGTCTTCAGCTTTCAAGTTTTCTTTGGCAATAATGTTCTT
>CASDRW010000101.1 GCA_949283275.1 uncultured Pseudomonadota bacterium | reverse complement strand
GAGGATAATTTTTTGTTATCCCTTGATTGTTGTAGTTCTGGATGATTTGGTTTTCTCTTTGCTGACGAGCCATTTGATATTCTATCTCATCTCGAGTAGTAAAACCGCTATGGTCAACGCCATAGCTATCAATCTGATTTTCACCGGTTTGATAACCAAGCGGTGATTTATATTTATTAAACATTTCCATTTTATTTTTCCTTTTTCAAAAAAACGCCTTGGGCTTAAAAAGCCCAAAGCGTTGGAGTTAAAAACAAAAAAGCGGCCTAATTTACTCTTAGGTCGCTTTCTATGGTACACTACTCTACCATAACAACATTTATACATCCTAGCCATTTTTATTTTGAACGGATTGGCCGTGATACTTAAACCACTAATAACCAATGAAAATATATTGGCCGATTAAAAACAACACAAAAAACAAGCCTATATAAATATAAGGATACTTTAACAAACAACTTTGTATATTTTTATCTTGTTCCTTTTTACCTGGAACCAAAATCAAAATAGCGTATGATAAGAAATACATACTTATTAAAACTGCAAGAATATTTTTTAGACTTTCAGATATTAAGATATCATTTGATTTCATATACTGGTAGTAATTAAAAAAAGGAAAAGTTATTGAATATAAAAGTATGAAAAAAGTTCCTTGCCAATTAATATCTCGACATCTTTTCTGTGTAGCTGCCAACATTGAACAAAAAACCAGAAGGTATACAATATCGTAGATAATTATATTTTGTTGCATACATAATCTAAGCAACAAACTAACAAAAACCATCACACCTAAAAAGTCTGCTCTGCCTAACGTTCCTTTAAAGGAAAAAAAATAGGCAACAACTCCTTTAGTTTTCTCATTATCTTGAAATTGTTTTGTCATTAAAATTCCTCTATTAAACTTACAACCTAAGCATTCAATATCATATTGAATGCTTAGGTTAAAGTCAATCTATTTGAGGCTTTTAGCTAAAGCTGAAACAGATGAATAAATATTTTTGACAGCTTTACTTAAAGGTAAAGCTCCAACTGCTGCATCAATTACATAATTTGCATATTTATAAGGTTTTTCAAGGTTTACATCTTGAGCTAATTTTTCGAGCTCTTGTTGACGTTTTTCATAGCCTCCGCCTAAAAAAATATCGTTAATTCCATCATACAAACCTAGGGTTGCCGTATTTATACCATGTTCTATGCTTCCTAATGCTCCTTGACCAAAGCCTTGAATCCCCGCATCTAAAATTTCTGCCATGTGGCTTGGCGGGGTATACATTTGCTCTTTGCTTAAAGGTTTGGGGCCAATATTGGGTACCGGTGTGTTTTGCATATTCTCAATATTTGAGGATATTTGCGAATTGCCGAAGCCAAAGTTGTTGTCAGGCGAATTGCCCCAAAAGTTGGTGCCAGCTTGCGGATAATCTTGGGTTATGCCTTGATTGTTGTAGTTCTGGATGAGTTGGTTTTCCTTATTTTGTCTTGCAAATTGATATTCCAATTCATCGCGTGTAGAAAAACCGCTATGGTCAACGCCATAGCTATCAATATGATTTTCACCGGTTTGATAACCAAGCGGTGATTTATATTTTGCATACCAATCCATTTTCTTTTTCCTTTGATAAAAAAACGCCTTGGGCTTAAAAAGCCCAAAGCGTTGGATTTAAAAACAAAAAAGCGGCCTAATCTTATAGGTCGCTTTTC
>CASDRW010000100.1 GCA_949283275.1 uncultured Pseudomonadota bacterium | reverse complement strand
CAAAACAATCTTGATAAAAAAATTGCCGAAGAAACCGAATGGCTACACAAAGGCGTTACGGCCAGGCGTCGCCGCAATATGGGTAGATTGCGCCGCTTAATTGAGCTTAGGCGTCAACGTCGCGAGCAGATAAAACAAATAGGTAATATCAATCTTAATATTGACGAAGGTGATTTCCGTTCCAAATTGGTCATTGAGGCCAAACATATTGCCAAAAAATTTGGCGACCGCGATATCATAAAAGATTTTTCCACCAGAATTATACGCGGCAACAAAATAGGTATTGTCGGCCCTAACGGCGCAGGGAAAACAACTTTGGTCAAGCTTTTGACCAAACGTCTTGAACCCGACAGCGGATTTGTGCGTATCGGCAAAAATCTGGAGGAAGCTTATTTTGACCAAAACCGCATAACCCTTGATCCTAAAAAAACTCTTTGGCAAACTTTGTGTGATAAGGGTGATCATATTATGGTGCAGGGACACTGGCGTCATGTAGTTGCATACCTGAAAGATTTCTTGTTCAAACCGGCGCAGGCTCAATGCCCGGTGGCGGCTTTATCAGGCGGTGAAAAAAATCGCTTGATGCTGGCCAAGGCTTTGGCTCAACCCTCAAACTTCTTGGTGTTGGATGAGCCTACCAATGATTTGGATATGGATACACTTGACCTATTGCAAGAAGTTTTAGACGAATATGCCGGTACAATCCTTATTGTCAGCCATGATCGCGATTTTTTGGATCGCGTGGTAAGTTCCATAATTTATCTTAAAGGTGACGGAAACGCCTTTGAGCATGTCGGAAACTATAGCGAATTATTGGAAAAAATTAAGACTCCGAGCAAAGATGCTTCCCCTCAAGCTCTTAAGCAGACAAAAAATTTTGAGGAATCTCCTGCTAAACAAATACGAAAATTGAGCTATAATCAACAACGTATGCTTCAAATCCTGCCGCAGGAAATCGCGGAGCTGGAAAAAGATGTTGCCAAACTTACCGAAGAACTGTCGGATCCTGATTTATACCAAAATAATCCTCAGAGATTTGACGAGGCTTCTTTCGAGCTTGAAGAAAAACAACAATGCAAACTGCAAAAAGAAGAACAATGGCTGGAGATATCAATATTAGCTGAGGAGCTTGATAATGTTTAATCATTCTCCGGAAATAAACTTAGGCCTTTAGACATCCGTGTCATCTGTGTCTCTATCGAAGTTCCTAAATTTAGTTTGCCGGTTTTGATAATGCCTCTGACTTGGTCGCCTTTGGAGGTGTCAGGATTGGCAAATAAAAACGAAACTTGAGGTTTCTTTATTCCTTTGCCAACCAAATTTTGGTGTATTACCCCCAACATACCTCGTGAAAAAAGATCATAGGCCAAATCTTCACTCATATCTCCGGCCGAAGCGTATTTAACTACCGAATTAATCGCATCGGTAACATTGTTAGCATGGATGGTAGATAATACCAAATGTCCAGATGTTGCTGCTCTTAAAACCTCACTTGCTGCATCGGGAGTTCTGATTTCTCCTACCATGATATAGCGCGGCTTGGAACGCAAGGCCGATTTTAGACTTTCTCCCCAATTGCCATTAATCGGCAAGGTTTGTTTGCATAGTCCTAAACCGCCGCTTTCAACCTGATAAACTCCATCAATAGGTTGTTCGGTCGGGTCTTCAATCGTATAGGCAAAGCCTCCCTCTTTGACCAAAAACTCTTTTAATAAACTCGATATTGTTGTGGTTTTGCCTGATCCTGTAGGACCAGAACATAAAATAAGTCCTGATGAACGACGTAAAGTCAATAAAAAATTCACAAGTTCTGTCGGATAGCCAAGAACTCTTACCGAAGGAATACTTGAGGGCATCTTGCGGATGCAATATTGAATACCTGATATTGCTTCGCTGCGCTCAACACGATAGTAAATACCTTGATAATTTACCGAATAGCTTGGTATCTTTCCGTCCCAGGAGCTTTCAACCAATTTAAAAAAGTCATCAAAATCTTCCGGCTCAAAAACCATCAAAGCGTTCAAGGTTCTTTTATCCGGAATATACGCCTTGTGTTCGGATGCTAATATATAAATATCGGAAAATTTAGTTTCGGTAACGGTTGACATTATAAATCTCCTTGACTTATTGTTTATCCATAATGGCGCGTCCGGCAAAAATTTCGGTTATCTGATAGAGGTTGGCCTTTATAAGTGCCATCTCTGCTTCACTATATTCACATAGTTCAAAATGTTGGCGTTGCTCCTCTATAATCTGGCGCAAATTACTTTGTCCCCTCTTTGACAGTTCTATATTACTGTCTAGGTTGTCTTTTAGGCTGACACAATTAACCAAACCGTGTATCCTTTCTTCATCATAGAAGAATCTTTCAACATTCCATTGTTGGGCTTCAAGCCAATTACTGATAGCTTGGGGATATTTGCTGCCAGAAGATAAAGATATTTGTCTGATATGTTTTTTAAGAGGACCTTGCAATATACGCGACCACAAATTTAAAAATTCATTAAGCTCTGAAGCCGTTATTTCTTGCCCTGATACCGGTGCTTGAGCATAAGGTTTATCTATACCAATATCGTTAAGCGGTTGAAAAATAAACCACCCCAGAAACAAAAAACTTAAAACTATAATTAACAATTTTGCTTTACGCGACATACCTACCACCTTAATGCAGATATTACATTTGAAGGAGAAACGTCATAGCTGTTAGATAATTCTCTGGTTTTGGCCACATCCGGAATATAGCCCTCGCCTAAATAATTAATATGCCGTCCTTTGGATATAAGAACCGAATCATAACCTAAAAGTGATGCCGACTTAATATCAGTTGCCACATTATCGCCTATAACAACTATCCGTCCAGGCTCTCCTATGCCTTCCAAACAATAGTTTAGGATTTTGGTATCCGGTTTACCTAAAGTGATAATTCTACCACCCAAAACCGCATAAGCTTCAGCTACAGCTCCCGGCGAAAGGCAAAGTTTACCTTTAATAAAGCAAGAAGTATCGTTGCCGGCACATACAAATGGCAAACCAAAACTTACCGCTTGCTCTAACAGCGGACGGTAGGTGTCAATGGTGTCGTCCACAGACGAAACTTCGCTCATGTAAAGAAAATGGGCTTGTTCAATTGAAGAAACTTCCTCAAACGGCAAACCATAAAAAACCCCTTTTTGTTTGCGAGATCCTAGATGAAAATATTTTTCACCGATTGCCGCATATTCATTTTGCGGATATTTAAGTTTGTAATGCAAAATTTCTCCGGCGGAGACAATGTTTTTAAAAACATCTAAAGAAACATCGTTTTCTTTGAATATGTTTGCTATCTCTAAAACCCTTAAGCCTGAGTTGCTGACAATGACGTTTTTTTTGCCCAAGGCCGCCAATCTTTTGAGGCAGGAAGCCGCTTCCGGCAAAATATTGCTGCCGTCGTATAACACACCATTGAAACCGAAAACGTAGGTATCGTAATCATCGGCTATTTTGGAAAGATTAACTATCGGCTTAATCATCTTCATTGCAACTTATCCCTATTTAAAGAGCTTTTATTGAGCGATTATAAGGCGTTTAAGCTTAAAAACAAGTTAAAAAAAACATTATTTTTTGAAACCCGAAAGCTCTAAAATAATCTGATTGGCGATTGTCAAACCAAAAATAGCCGTAATCGTCGGCAATGAACCCAAAGTTCGGCGAGCCCGCCCAAGAGAAGCTCCGTCATCTTCAAGCGGTGCTATTGCTTCTTCGGGCAAATTTATCTGCTCCTCGGACCAAACACAATTTATGTTGCTTATATCAACGCCTCTTTTGCGCAGGCGTTTACGAATAAATTTGGCCAGAGGACAATTTTTGCTGTTGCTCAAATGCCCCAATTTGATTTTGGATGAATCGGTTTTTAAGGCTGCTCCCATTGATGAAATAAACGGAATTTGGGCTGAAACAAGCGCTTGTATTAAATCACATTTGGGATTAAGGGCATCTATGGCATCTACCACAAAGTCGGGCTTGGCGGCTAATATTAAAGGAATGGTTTGAGCATTGACAAACATATCCATCACCTCCACCACCGCATCGGGATTAATTTCTTTGATGCGATTTTGGGCTGCAAAAGTTTTCTTTTGCCCAACGGTTGAGGAAAGCGCCAAAATTTGCCGATTGATATTGCTTGTTTCAATAATATCAAAATCAACCACAACAAAATTGCCGATGCCGGCTCGGGCCAATGCTTCCATAACATATCCGCCTACCGCTCCCAATCCTATTATCATAACCTTGGCTTGCGATAATTTTTTTATTCCGGACGTGCCAAGCATCATGGCCGTACGTGAAAACCTTTTGTTATCCACGACAAAACTCCTTCAAATTAGTATTAACCCGAGATATTAAATCATCGTAAACCATGCCTTTTATTGCCGCAATCTGTTTAGCCAAATCAGGAATTTCCTTAAAGTCGGACAAAAACGGAGCATCGCTTTCCAATAAAAGCCTTTCGGGCGGAAGATTGCTGATGATTTCTAAATGATTTTTACGCCTTAAAACCGAGGCAGAAAGCGAAATATAAGCTCCTTTTTTTAGAGCCAAAGCCAAAAATTCTTTGCTGCCGGAAAATGAATGAAACATAAATCTTGCGGGCATAAAAGGCAAAAGTTTTGCCATTTGCTCCTCGGCCTTGAGCAGGTGAATGTTAACCGGCCGTCTAAATTTTGCGGCAAGTTCAAGCTGTGATAAAAAAACTTCTTCTTGGCGCTTAAGATTGCCTGCTTTGAGATTGTCAAGTCCGCATTCGCCGACCCAGGCATTGGGATAACGGGCAAGGCAACTCTCAAGTTTTGAAATAAAATAACTTCCTTCACACTCCAAATACCACGGATGCAGGCCAAATGCCGGGATAACCATGTCGGGAAAGTTT
>CASDRW010000099.1 GCA_949283275.1 uncultured Pseudomonadota bacterium | reverse complement strand
TTGCCTTACAGAAAACCCCGAGTTTACTCGGGGCTGAATGCCAAGGTGTTGGAACAACACCGCTCCACGCCAACGAGCGTGGTCAAACCGTAAGGTTTGTAGCTGTTATAGAACCCCCAGTTTACTGGGGGATATCTATTTTCTCTCTTTTCCTTTGACGATTTCCAAACCACCGTTAAGGACGATAATATCAGCGGTATCATTATCTGATATTTCGCCGTCAAGAATTTTGATAGCAAGCTTGTTTTCAATATTGTTCTTAAGCAAGCGTTTCAAAGGCCGTGCGCCGTATACCGGATCATAGCCGTTGTTGACAATCCACACAAATGCCGTGTCATGAACATTAAGTTTAATGTTGCGTGGGCTCAAGCGCTTTTCGATATTGGCAATTTGAATTTTGGCAATATCTTTGATGTTATTTTTATCCAATTTATGGAATATGGTTATTTCATCAATTCGGTTAATAAACTCCGGCCTGAATGATGCTTTAACAATATCCATCACCTGAGCTCTGATTTTTTTGCCGTCATCAGCACCGGTAGCATTGCTCAAAATCTCCGAGCCCAAGTTCGATGTCATGATGATAAGCGTGTTCTTAAAATCAACCGTGCGTCCTTTGCCATCGGTCAAACGCCCGTCATCAAGCACCTGAAGTAGCACATTAAATACATCAGGATGGGCCTTTTCCACCTCATCAAACAAAATAACCTGATAGGGTCTGCGGCGTACCGCCTCGGTCAAAAATCCGCCTTCTTCATAGCCGACATACCCCGGAGGGGAGCCGATTAAGCGTGCGACTGCGTGCTTTTCCATATATTCCGACATGTCAACCCGAAGAATAGCCCGTTCGTCATTAAACAAAAATTCGGCTACGGCCTTGCTCAGCTCAGTCTTGCCGACGCCTGTCGGGCCTAAGAACAAGAACGAGCCGATAGGTTGGTTGGCATCGGATATTCCGGCTCTGGAGCGGCGAATGGCATTAGATACGGCAGATATGGCTTCTTTTTGACCGATAACACGTTGGCTCAAAAATTCTTCCATGTGCAATAGTTTTTCTTTCTCACCTTCCAACATTTTATCAACCGGAATTCCTGTACGTTTGGAAACCACATGAGCAATATCTTCTTCCGTTACAGTTTCGGTAAAGGTGTTGCGTTTAGCTTCAACCCTTTTTTCAGCCGCATTAATTTGTTTTTCAAGTTCAGGTATAATGGCATATTGCAGTTCACCGGCTTTTTCAAATCTTCCTTCACGCTTGGCGATTTCGGCCTCGATCTTGGCTTTGTCAAGTTTGTCTTTCAAAACGGTAAAGTCAGCCAGACCCTGCTTGTCTTCTTTCCATTTATCTTCCAAACCTTTGGCTTTTTTCTCCAACCCCTCAATTTCAAAATTAATCAGTTCCAAGCGTTCTTTAGATTTGGCATCGGTTTCCCGTTTTAAAGCTTCGCGTTCAATCTTAAGCTGCAAAATGCGCCTATCCAATTCATCCAGTTCTTCAGGCTTGGAGTCAATAGCCATTCTCAACGCACTTGAAGCCTCGTCCATCAAGTCGATAGCTTTGTCCGGCAAAAAGCGATCGGTAATATAACGATTAGACAAGGTTGCTGCAGCAATTAAGGCATTGTCAGATATTCTGACCCCATGATGCAGTTCAAACTTTTCTTTAATTCCGCGCAATATCGAAACCGTATCTTCAACCGTTGGTTCCGCGACATAAATTTCTTGGAAACGGCGTGCCAGAGCGGCATCTTTTTCAACATATTTTTTATATTCGTTGAGAGTGGTTGCCCCCATACAATGCAACTCACCTCGCGCCAAAGCCGGCTTTAGGAGATTGGATGCATCCATCGCCCCCTCGGTTGCCCCAGCGCCAACCAAAGTGTGCATTTCATCAATAAACAGGATTATTTCACCTTCTGAGGCCTCAATATCTTTCAATACGGCTTTAAGTCTTTCTTCAAATTCGCCGCGGAATTTGGCACCGGCAATCAAGGCTCCTAAATCAAGAGCCAGCAATCGTTTACCGATAAGGCTTTCCGGCACGTCATTATTAACGATTCTAATCGCCAAACCTTCGACAATGGCAGTTTTGCCAACACCAGGCTCGCCAATCAGCAAAGGATTATTTTTGGTTCTGCGCGATAATACCTGAACGGCACGCCTGATTTCCTGCTCGCGGCCAATAACCGGGTCAAGCTTTCCTTCCTTGGCTTTGGCGGTAATATCCATGGTAAATTTTTTCAATGCCTCAAAATTATCTTCGCTGGTTTCGGAATCCGCCAATCTTCCTTTGCGATATTCATTAATTGCCTGATTTAATTTTTCCGGCACTACACCAGAAGATTTTAAGATGTTGTAAGCATCATTACCGGCAGTTATACTCAAGGCCTGCAGCAAACGTTCTATGGTAACAAATTTATCATTGGCTTTGGCGGTTATATTTTCTGCAGCCATCATTACGGAAGTAAATTCCTGATTCATCAATGTCTGCACCCCATTGCCGCCGACTTTGGGTAACTTTTCAAAATTAGCTTCGGTTTTATTGCGGATTAGATTAATATCGCCGCCAGATTTGGCAAGCAAGGTAGCGATAATTTCATATTTGCCGTCAAGCAACACTTTTAACAAATGCAAAGGCGTTATGTACTGGTTTTTGTTTGCCGCCGCCAGATTGACAACTGCCTCAATAACTTCTTTTGATTTAGCTGTAAGTTTTTCAAAATCCATAATATCAATGCCTCCGTTTTATACTTATAATATAGGAGGTAGGGGGCATTTAAATCAAGGGTTTAATTTTTATTTTTTTAACAAATTTATAATAACGATGTCAGAAGGTGCAAACAAGCGCATCTGTGGTCCCCATGTTCCGGCACCTCGAGAGACGATCAGTTTAGTATCATTAACCGTATATTCCCCGGCCAAATATTGATTAGCCTGCTTAACCAACAGATGAAACGGAAATATTTGCCCACCGTGAGTATGGCCAGACAATACCATATCCACCAAACCCTTACTTAAACTATCAACAATAATTGGGGAATGAGATAACAAAATTTTATAATCTTTTTTCTCGGACGAACTAAGTGTTCTCCATAAATTAACACGTTCATACATAGTAGTTAAATCGGGTATTCCGGCAATAAAAACATTGTTATTTCCGACATGAAATCCGCCATTAAATAAAAATTTCAAACCATGATTATCAAGCTCACGCTTAGAGGCATAAATATCATTATAGAATTCGTGGTTTCCCATAATAGAGTAGACACCAAACGGAGCGCTCAATTCTTTCAAAGCCGACAGATGTTCTTCAATCAACACAACATTGTCGTCAATAGTATCTCCGGTAAGAACAATGACGTCAGGATTAAGCATATTAACCTGGTTTACTATTTGCCGGATTCTATTTACCGAGGTTGCTCTGGTAATGTGCAAATCACTAATTTGAGCAATTCTTAAATTATCATTTATTTTGTCAGAATAAATAAATACTTCTTTGACTTTAGGCATTTTATAACCTTGATAGAAAGCGTATCCGCTCACCAAAATACTGACAATAACAACAATCATATTGGCCTTATCCAACAAAGAAATATTCTTGGGATGAATATGCCATCCTTCAATTTTGAGTAATTTTGCTATGCCGTATATTGCATACCAAACCACGTCGCGTAGCATAATAAAGATAAATAAAATAAAGACAAAGCCCATCAACCCATAAAGCAAATTAAACGTTATGCCAAATACTACATTGTTTCCAAAATCAAACGTTTCCAAGACATGTATAACGGATACGGCAAACCATCCCAAAACAATCATTACCGAGATTACTATCTTATAAACAAATCTCATGCTACTATACCCCACCAAAGTTTTGATGGTAATAGCCGAACAAGCAATAGCAATTATTAATGCGGCCAAAAAGAAAAGCACTTTATTTACTCCATTTATTGATTAACGGAAACCTCATCGGTTGTTTTTTTGGTTCTGTATTTTCGTGTTTGAGGTTTGTTGTCAGCCACATCAATCACCGTAAAAGATTTCTTTTGCGTTTTTGGCTTGGTTTCAATCAAAGAATTTTCTTGTGGCGTCTCTTTTGTCTGGCTTTCTTTGGAATCAGAAGAAACACTATCCTCATTATCAGGCAATGGTTCAGAGACTTCTTTTACCTCCTCGGCAGTCTTGCCATTTTCATTTTCTTTGTTGCCAAACCGAACATTTTTGCGTTCATTAATTTCGGTTATAATTTTACGATAATGTTCGGCATATTGACGAAACACTTCAGCCTCGACATAATCACCGTTACTGTGGGCCTCTTTAGCCAACTCATTATATTTTTTTATCAAATCCAAAGCCGTACCGCAGCATTTTCCGGCCGGAGAAATACTGTCAAATTTATAATTAATCGAATATACCTGATTGTTATAATTACTGTTGTTGCGATATTTAATTTTTTTCATAAAACATTTACCATAAAAAACTATTGCATCATCAAGATGCTAATTAACAAAATAAAAAATTGAGAAAATTTAAAAGCGCCATCATAAAAAACACCACGCTTTCTACATATGCCATAATAATCAAACTTTTTCTAAATGCAATCTATTTTTTTAAAATTATACAACGTTCAATACCATTTAAATCCCTAAGCGTTTCTTGATAAGACAAAACGTTTGCCTCTCCGATTTCTTTTACTTTTTCTGCTTGTCCTTCACCCACCTCAAGCAAAATGATTCCGCCTTTTTTCAAAAGCTTATTTGCTATCGGGCAAATTAGTCTATAATCCCGCAGGCCGTCTTTTCCTCCATCCAAAGCCATCAACGGGTCAAAATTTTTTACCTCCAGCTCCAATGTATTAATTTCATCACTTGGAATATACGGCGGATTACTGAGTATAATATCAAAATCCTGTCCGATTTTTTCTGATATATTATCATCAAACCAGCTTGCTTTCAGCAAATTTATACGCTCTCTGACACCAAGTGATATAGCATTATTCTCGGCTATTTTCAAAGCTTTTGATGATATGTCAATTCCGACACCGGTTGTGTTTTTAGTATCAGCCAGCAAAGACAAAATGATGCATCCCGATCCCACCCCAAACTCCAATATTGAGGTAAAATTATTTTCTCTTATAATGTTTACTGCTTTTTCCACCATAATTTCGGTATCTGCTCTTGGGGATAAAACATCCTTGCTGACCTCAAACTCATATTTATAAAATCCTTTGCGGCCGACAATTTTATCAACCGGATAGTGTTCGGCTCGCAAAGCAACAAGGCGGTCAAATTTTTTTATTTGCGCATCACTCAAAGGTAGTTTGTAAAGATAAAGTTCATCAGGAGTCTTGTTTATGACATATGCCAACAAAATTCTTAGTTCCAATCTGGAAGAAGAAACTCCTTTTTCCCTCAAGAAAGCAAGCTTTTCATCTATAAGCTGTTTGATGTCCAACTAACGTATCCCAAATCAGATTTTTATTAAACAAAAAAAGCATCTCCAAAACAGATGCTGTAATATTTACCTTAGGCCAAATTTTCATTACCAGAGTAATAATTATGCCGTACCAAAAAATTTTCTGTTCCGTCGCTCTCGCCATTGCCGCGAATTTTATTAATCCGTGCTTGCATCCGCTTTATAAACGAAGCATTATCAATGCCAAGCCTAACCTTATCCTTGTCTGATAAAGGGGCGTCAAATCTACTGTGTGGTATTTTCTTAGGCATTGCATTTCTCCGCTTTTTTTAAGTCTTTATATTATATCATTTTTTTACGGCAATGGCAAGCAAAACCAAATTTTGCAGTTTTTTAAAAGCCGCTTCTTCTATTTGACGAACTCTCTCTCTGCTGATACCAAACTTTTCGCCGACTTCGCTAAGCGTCATCGGCTCTTCTTTCAAGAGTCTGTTTTTAACAATAAATTGTTCTCGCTCATTAAGCTTAGCCAAGCATTGTTGCAATATTGCATTTTTATAGGCGGCCTCTTGCTTTGTGGCGATTTTTTCCTCAATATTCTGGCTTTTATCAACAATCAAATCAATACGTTCATCATCATCTTCGTCAGAAACGGCAACATTCAAAGACTTGTCTCCGCCAAGCCGCATATTCATTTCTTTAACATCATCTTCATTAACCACCAGCTCATTAGCAATAGCCTTAACTTCCTGCGGTGCCAACCCTTTGTTTTCTTCCAAGCCCAAACGCGATTTTATACGTTTAAGGTTATAAAACAGCTTTTTCTGAGCCGCGCTGGTGCCGATTTTAACCAACGACCAAGAGCGTAAGATATAATCATTAATTGCCGCCTTAATCCACCAAATAGCATAAGTTGCCAAACGCACTTTTTTAGATAGGTCAAATTTTTTGACCGCCTGCATCAAACCGATGTTTGCTTCTGAGATAATATCGGCAAGTGGCAGACCGTATTTTCGATAAGTCAAAGCTATTTTAGCGGCCAATCTTAAATGCGATGTAACCAAAATCTGAGCCGCCTGCATATCTCCCTTTTGTTGCAAGTCATTAACCAATTTTTTTTCCTCATCTTCACTCAGAACCGGAAAAGTCTTTATCTTCTCCATATATGCCGCCAGCGAATTATCGTTAATTACCGCAGGCAGATTAGTTTTTCTGACGACAAGATTGTGGTTATCGCTCATAAATTTATTGCTCTCCTTAAACATCAACCTAAATATATATAGGTATTTTTTCAGCCAAAATCAATTTGACGGACAATTATACTAGCGCAAAATTTTACAATTTGCAATATCTAATCGCCATAAATAAAACTCGGTTTAGCATTGTCGGCAAGATTAATCACATCAACCCTGACCTCATCCTTATCATCATACATCACCAGATAAAGCTTTGCTCTAAGTTCGGTGCTTTCGGTCTGGCAAACTTTAATATTGGCATCATCCAAATGATTATTAATCTTAAGCTCAACAATCCTGCCGGCAACTTTGCGATTATTGTCAGGATTAATGTCTTTAAGCTCAAGTTCGGCAAAATTATCAATATTTTTCAAAATGAGCTGATTTTTTCTTTTTTTGTAAATACTTTGTTGCTCATCTTTGATATATGGCTTTACGGCTTCTCGCGCCAGCGCGGCAAGTTTGGAATCATTACATTCGGGTTTGGGGTTGATTTTTGTTTCCTTAGATATTTGCGTTGCCTCAATAACCTTAACCAAGCTTTTATCCGGATATCCGAAAGCGTTAACTTCTTCTTGTGCTTCTTGGGCGGCAGCCGCAACAGGAAACCAAAGCAAAGTCAACGCTATCAAATAATTTTTCATGATTTTTTATCCTTAGAAACTGATTGATTTTGGTGTCCTTGGGAACGGAATAACATCTCTGATGTTGCCAATACCGGTAATAAGCATCATCATGCGCTCAAATCCCAAGCCAAAACCGGCATGCGGCACCGAGCCAAATCTGCGTGAATCCAAATACCACTCATAATCAGCCTCGGTCATACCCATATCTTCGATTTTCTTAATTAGGACGTCCAATCTTTCTTCACGTTGCGACCCGCCGATAAGCTCGCCGATCCCCGGCACCAACACATCCATTGCCGCAACCGTGCGGTTATCATCATTCATGCGCATATAAAATGCTTTGATCTCCTTGGGATAATCGCGCACAATCACCGGCCGTTTAAAATGAACTTCGGCCAAATAGCGTTCATGCTCGGTTTGCATATCAATACCAAACTCCGGTTTATATTCAAACTCATGACCCGATGTTTTCATAATCTCAATAGCCTCGGCATAAGTTATGCGGGCAAAATCATTTTCCAAGATGTTGGTAAGCTTGGCAAGTAACCCCGGTTCCACAAACTTGTCAAACAAAGCCAAATCATCAGGGCAATTTTCCATCACATGTCTGATACAGAACTTAACCATATCCTCGGCCAAATCCATATCATCATGAATATCGGCAAAAGCCATCTCAGGCTCAATCATCCAAAACTCTGCCGCATGGCGGGTAGTGTTGGAGTTTTCGGCTCTAAACGTTGGCCCAAAGGTATAAATATCGCCCAAAGCGCAGGCATACATCTCGCCATTTAGCTGTCCCGAAACCGTCAAGCGAGCCTCTTTGCCAAAAAAGTCTTGCGAGTAGTCAACTTTGCCATCTGCTGTCCTTGGCGGATTGTTGATATCAAGGGTGGTTACCTGAAACATCTCGCCTGCGCCCTCGCAGTCAGACCCGGTAATTATCGGGGTATGAACATAGCGAAATCCGCGATCATGGAAAAACTTGTGGATGGCATAGGATAATTCCGAGCGCACTCTGAAAGCCGCGCCGTATTTGTTGGAACGCGGGCGCAAATGAGCAATGGTGCGCAAATATTCATCGGTGTGTTTTTTCTTTTGCAACGGATAATCCTCAGGCGCTATGGAATAAATTTCAATCTCTGTTGCCACCACTTCAAACTTTTGGTTGCCGCCCTGCGACAAAACCATCTCGCCGTTGACCGCGACCGAAGAACCGGTAGTAAGTTTTTTAACTTCCTCATAATTGCGCAAACTGTTGTGGGCAATAACCTGCATATTCTTAAGACAAGACCCGTCATTAATTTCAACAAACGAAAAATCTTTGGCATCGCGGCGTGTCTTAACCCATCCTTTAATTAACACCTGTTCTATCGGGCTTTCTGACTTTAGCAGTTCGGCAATTTTGGTTCTTTTCAACATATTGTTTTTGTCCTCAAAATTTATATTAATCAATTACAAACTTTTGCCACTATATTACTCTTTTGTACAAATGTCCAGCATTGACAAATAATATTCTACAGATTAGATTGAAACCAGATTATGATAATTTTTTTAAGAGGGGAAAACAATGCAAAAAAGATTTCTAACCATGGGTGCTGCTGCACTTTTGCTGTCGGCCTGTGCTCCCAACATCAATTCTAACCACTATGCCACCTCCAACACCGGAGCCGTAGGGCAGGTTATGGCCTGCACGGTTGTTAGTGTTCGTCAGGTTAATGTTTCATCATCCGATTCTTCAACCGGTGCGGTTTTGGGTGCCATCGGCGGTGGTGTTGCCGGCTCCACCATCGGCCACGGCCGCGGTAGTGTCTTAGGCGCTCTTGGCGGTGCGGCATTAGGCGGTATTGCCGGCAACATGGCCCAAGAGGGGCTAACCTCTCAAACCGGTGTAGAATATATTGTAAGGTTAGACAACGGTACCATGCGCACCATAACTCAGGGAACCGATGTCTATATGCAGCCGGGGCAAAGGTGCTATCTGCTCTATGGCGAGCAGTCGCGTATTATTCCGGCCAACTAGCAATCAAAACTCCGCTTTTGTAAGCGGAGTTTTTTTATTATTTATTCAATTCCGGTCAATTTATGAGCCAGCTCAACCTCGCTTGAGCTTTGGTTAATAAGAGCAATCAGTTCAACCTCATCTTTTTTGGTTATTGCCGCCAAAGAGCTTATATATTCGCCGCCTATGTTTTTTGCCGCCTCAATTTTCATCTCGTCATAACCAAACAGGGCAAAGCGTCTGATATTGGGTGCAAGGTTGTTATCTAAAGAGGCGTTTTGTTTTGAAAGTTTTTCCATATCAATATAGACATTATTGCGTTTGTATTCCCACACTCCGCCAAAAGCCAAATCGGTAGTCCAGTTGGTTAAAAATGTCAGGTTCAAAACCGCCATTTTATTAAAGTTTGAGCGCAACGTAATTTGCTGATTTCTAAATCCTTTTTTCTTAGCCACAATATCCAAATCACTTATACTACGATCAACCTCATAGGTGCAAGGTGTTTTGCAGGCACGCACCCCGTCAATAAAAACTTCCACATCTTTTTCGTTGCTGTCAAAATTAATTTCTTGTCCCGTTCCGCTGAAAATTGTGCCGCAGGCAGTAAGCATCAAACAAGAAAGTATCACCGTTTTCTTCATCTTTGTCATCCTTTAAAAATTTTATTTAGTCCACAAAAAAACCCGCTTTTAAAGGCGGGCGGATGTTCGAAAACCGTACACAGATAAAAACGGCTCAGCTTATTTGGCCGGAGCCTTATTCGCCGACATCCGCCCTAAGGCAGAAATCGGCATATAATTTATTAGTCGCCATATACAAATGCGACTATCTGTGTACAAAAAGGGTTTTCGACGCCCTTAAGTGTAAGAAAAATTTTTCTCCACACTCAAATCTAGCCTAAAATCAAAACACTCAAAAGTCAAAGAATTTTTTTATCACATCCCAAAAAAGGAGCTTTGTTCAAGCTCCTTTTTTTTAATTATTTATTTTTTGGCATCAATAATCTTAATTGCCTCATCCAAACTTGGCTCATGCCCTGATATTTCTTTAGGGATTGCATAGTTGGTTTTGCCGCACTTCAGATAAGGGCCGTATCTTCCCATCAACAGTACAATCTCTTGCTTGCTTTTGGGGTGGACACCCAACGCCTTTCCGGCAGGCTTTTCTTTGGCTCCGGCCAAAAGCTCTTTGGCGCGCTCTAGGGTAATGTTGAAAATGTTATCATTTCCCTTCAAAGAAACCGACTTATTGCCTGCTTTGATGTATGGTCCGAATTTTCCTGAGCTAACCTCAATTCCTTCGCCCAAATCATACGGTAGGCTAAGCAACCTTTCGGCCTGTTCAATAGTTATCTCCTCAGGCGCAATTCCCTTAGGCAAAGCGGCGCGTTTGGGCTTTTCGGTTGTGGCGGTTTGATCTTCGCCCAATTGGACATAAAATCCATAAGGCCCTTTTTTGAGATAAATTTTCAACCCCTTCATCTCGCCCAAAACTTTGTCTTCTATCTCTTTGGGTTTAGTAGCCTCAGTGGTTTCTTCATCCGTTGTGTCAACCAAAGGCTTGGTATATTTGCACTCAGGGTAATTAGAGCAGCCGATAAACGCCCCGAATTTGCCCAATTTTATGCTCAAACGTCCATTGCCGCACTCCGGACAAACTCTGGGGTCTGTCCCGTCTTCGCGCGGCGGAAACAGGTGATTGGCCAAAACTTCGTCAATTTTTTCAATCACCTCCGACATCTGCAGCGGTTTAACCAGATCAACATTTTTGATAAACTTAACCCAAAAACCTTCCAGCAACTTTTTCCATTGCATTTCACCGGCCGAGACATCATCCAAAAATTCTTCCATCTGCGCGGTGAAATCATATTCCACATATTTTTTGAAAAAGTTTTCCAAAAATACCGTAACAATCCGGCCTCTGTCCTCAGGAATAAATCTCAGCTTTTCAACTCTGACATATTTGCGCTCCTGCAACACGGCAATAATCGTCGCATAAGTAGACGGACGCCCGATTCCCAGCTCCTCCAGTTTTTTAACCAAGCTTGCCTCGGTAAATCTCGGCGGCGGCGCGGTAAAATGTTGCTCGGCCGTAATTTCGCCTTTGTCAAGCTTTTCGCCATTTTCCACATTGGGCAAAATCATATTTTCATCTGTTTCATCACTGTCGTCTTTGGATTCTTGATAAAGTTTTAAGAACCCGTCAAATTCAATAACTTGTCCGTTGGCGCGCAACAAAATTTTTTCATCATCAGAGCGTGAATCAATCACCACCTTGTCAAGTAAAGCAGGCATCATCTGGCAAGCCACCGTGCGTTTCCAAATCAGCTCATAAAGTTTGTGTTCGTCAGAGGATAGTTTAACCTCCATTTTTTTTGGTGTGTTCATCACATCGGATGGACGAATAGCCTCGTGAGCTTCTTGGGCATTTTTGGATTTGGTTTTGTATTCTTTGGCCTGTTTGGGCAGATATGCCTCGCCAAAATATTTTACGATTGCCTCACGACACGCGGCAATTGCCTCGGCCGACAAGTTAACCGCGTCAGTACGCATATAGGTAATAAAACCTTCTTCATAAAGCTTTTGTGCAATCTGCATGGTCTTTTTGGCCGAGAACCTGAGCTTGCGCGCTGCCTCTTGTTGCAAGGTAGAGGTTGTAAACGGTGGGGCAGGGTAGCGGTTGGCCTTTTTGCGCTCAACATTAAATACGCTGAAATTTTGCGCCTCGATTTTGGCTTTGGCCTCATTGGCTTTGGCCTCGGTATTAATATCAAATTTTTCAAGCTTTTTGCCGTCAAGTTCAACCAAGCGCGACTTTATCAACGCCTTTTTCATGGTAAACAATTCGGCATCAATCGTCCAGTATTCTTCCGGCTTAAAGTTTTCAATCTCGCCTTCGCGGTCGCAAATCAAACGCAAGGCAACCGATTGCACCCTTCCTGCCGAGCGTGACCCCGGCAATTTACGCCATAATACTGGGGATAAAGTAAACCCCACCAAATAGTCCAAAGCCCGCCTTGCCATATATGCCGAGACCAAATTTTCATCAATCTGTCTGGGTTTTTTAATAGCCTCGGCAATCGCCGATTTTGTAATTTCATGGAAAACCACGCGCTCAATTTTCTTGCCTTTAAGCGCCTTTTTGCTTTTTATCTCTTCCAAAATATGCCAGGCAATGGCTTCTCCCTCTCTATCCGGGTCGGATGCAAGAATAAGTGTGTCGGCATCTTTTAGCGCTTTGACAATATCATTAAGCCTTTTTTTGCCGCCAGGGCTCAGCTCCCAAGTCATGGCAAAATCTTCATCCGGCTTGACCGAGCCGTCTTTGCTCGGCAAATCTCTGATATGCCCAAAACTTGCCAACACCTGGTAGTCTTTGCCCAAATATTTATTAATCGTTTTGGCTTTTGCCGGAGATTCCACAATAACTAATTTCATTTTCTACCCTGCCTAATCAACGCGACCTTGTTTCCCGGACATCTCGTTACAACCCCGTCCAACTCTTTTTCCAAAATCTCGGCGGCCATTGTTTGTGCGTCAAGCCCGGAAATCCTTATAAGTTCGTCAATATCCGTTCCGTCAATGGTTATAAAGTCGACCCAACTTTGCGGTTGGTTTTTATGTTTGCTCAAATTATCATCATTATTTTCAAAAACAAGCACTTTTTGTTTTGCTGTTGTTTTTTTGGGGCGCACTATATTTTTATTACCTTTTAAAAAAGGTAATATGTCAGCGGCATTTTCCGCCAGTTTTGCTCCTTTTTTAATCAACATATTGGCTCCCTCGGCTCTCGATTCGCCCGGGGTGCCGGGTACTGCAAACAAGGTCTTGCCTTGCTCGTTAGCAAATTCTGCTGTAATCAGAGAGCCAGATTTAAGCCCTGCCTCAACCACCACGATAGCCTCGCTCAAAGCGGCAATAATCCGGTTGCGCCGTGGAAACTGCTTGGCCGAGGCAAGCGTCCCCAAAGGCATCTCGGAAATAGCGCACCCGTTGGTGCAAATTTGCGCAAACAAATTCTTGTTTTCTTCCGGATATATAATGTCTAACCCCGTGCCCAAAACCGCCACTGTAACACCCAAGCCGTCCCTGGCATACATAGCTCCTTTATGCGCTGATGTGTCGATTCCTCTGGCCATGCCAGAGATGATGCAAACATCATTTTCTGCCAAATGACAAGCTATTCTGGCAGCGGTTTTGCGTCCGTTAACGGAAGCGGCTCTCGCCCCAACAATGCCGACATTTTTTGCCATATTAAGAGCGTCCAAACGTCCCTTGACATAAAGCACCGGCGGAGGACTTGGTAAATTCTTAAGCATTTGCGGATAATCATCATCAAAATAAAGCAACAACTCTATTCCAAGCTGTTTAGCTTTTATCAGTTCTTGTGAGGCTTGTTCAAGGCTCCAAGGATTGTGCTTTTCGTCTTTTTCCAAAAAAGCCAAAGCTTTTTCGATTGAACCGTTTGCCTCAACCAAATCATAAAAAGACTTTGGACCGATTTTAGGTGTATTAATCAGGCGCAATGCCGCTGTAATGGTTTCCGTATTTGCCACTATTTTTCCTGTTTTTTAAAGTGAATTTTGCTTTCTTCCCCTTTAACAAGCCTTTTGATATTGGCATGATGGCGCACAAGCACCAACACCACCAACACGCTGTAAACGATTGTATATATAGGCTCGGCATAAAAGAATGTGACTAACGGCAAAGAAAGTGCCGCCACGATTGCCGCCAAAGAAGAATACTTGAATATTGAGGCTGTAACAATCCAAATTAACAGCAAGCTCAAGGCAATTAAAGGTTTGGTAACCAAGATAAACCCAAAAGCCGAGGCCACTCCTTTGCCTCCCTTAAATTTAAGCCATATCGGAAAGTTGTGCCCGATAATGGCCAACGCACCGGCCAAAAGTTCTGCCACCACATTGGTATAAGTTGCAATCCCCAAAATCATAATCGGATGAGGTTTTACCAATTTGAAAGCCAACCATGCGGCCAAACCTGCTTTGGAAGCATCCAAAATTACCGTTAACAAAGCCAGCCATTTATTACCGGTACGCAAAACATTGGTAGCCCCGATGTTGCCCGATCCTATTTTTCTGATATCACCATATCCGGCTAAATAACATAATACTAAACCAAATGGAATAGAGCCTAACAAATAACCGCCGATTCCCCACAAAGTAAAAAGCAAATTATCAGACATTAATCAAACTCCTCATATACCAACCAAATTATCTACTTAATATTCCGAAACTTTTTTTTTGGCAACCCCCAATTTTTTTATAACAAGGATTCATCATTTAGCAACTTTTTTGCAATAGTTGTTAAGGGAATGAATAATTTTGATGACAAAACGATTCTATCGTTTAATATAAAAACGAAAAAATAACTTATGCATAAGAGTTAATAATGAAACCTTTATATAAAAGAATTCTGCTCAAACTTTCGGGCGAAGGGCTTATGGGTGATAAAAATTTCGGCATGTCGCCGGAGGTTTTGCGTTCATTGGCCATGCAAATCAAAAAAATTAAATCTCAAGGGGTTGAGGTTTGCATTGTGGTTGGCGGCGGCAATATTTTCCGTGGCGCCAAAGAAGCAGCCAAAGGTATGAACCGCACCGTGGCCGATCAGGTTGGGATGCTTGCCACCTTGATGAATGCTTTGTGTCTGCAAAATGCTTTGGAAAACGCCGGTGTTGATACCAGAGTTTTGTCCGGTCTTAATGTTCCGCAGGTTTGCGAAAATTATATGTATCGCAGAGCCTTGCGCCATTTGGAAAAAGGACGGGTGATTATTTTTGCTGGCGGAACGGGTAATCCTTATTTTACCACCGATACTGGCGCGGTATTGCGTGCATCCGAGATGCAGTGTGATGTTGTCTTAAAAGCCACCCAGGTAGATGGGGTTTATACAGCAGATCCCAAAATTGATGCCAAGGCCAAGCGTCTTGCCAAAGTTTCGTATGATGATGTAATCCAAAATCAGCTCAAGGTTATGGATTTAACGGCGGTTGCTTTGGCCAAAGAAAATAATATTCCTATTTTGGTTTTTTCGCAACATAGCGAAGATGCGCTTGAGAAAGTTTTAAAGAACAAAGGTTTGTTTACAATTATTCAAAAATGACGAGGTATAAAATATGGCTGATTTTTCAGAGATAAAAAACGATACTAAAAACCGTATGGACAAGACTATAGACACCTTAAAGGCAGATTTTGGATCTTTAAGGGCGGGCAGAGCGCATGTTAGCTTGCTTGATGGTATAATGGTCGAGGCCTATGGTTCAATGACGCCGTTGTCGCAGGTTGGCACCATTTCGGTTCCTGATGCGCGCACATTATCAATCAGCGTCTGGGACAAAGGCTTGGCCAAATCGGTTGAAAAAGCAATTATGGAATCAGACTTAGGTCTTAATCCGTCATCTGACGGACAGCTGATTCGCATACCGATACCGCCGCTTTCGGAAGAGCGCCGCAAAGAGCTGTCCAAAGTTGCCGGCAAATATGCCGAAGGGGCCAAGGTTGCGGTTCGCAATATTCGCCGTGATGCCTTGGACGGAGTTAAAAAGTTAAAAAAAGACAATCTTATTTCTGAGGATGAAGAAAAAAGATTTGAAAACGAAATCCAAAAATTGACCGACGATGCCACCAAAAAAGTTGACGAATTGTTGGCTCAAAAAGAAAAAGATATTCTTCAGGTATAGTTTTGGAATGTAAAATAAAGTGACTGACAAGCTTAAACATATAGCCATTATTATGGACGGCAACGGTCGTTGGGCAAGCAAAAGGGGGCTTCCCCGTTCTATGGGGCACAAAAAAGGAGCCGAAACACTGCTCGAGATAGTGCGTGCGGCAGCCGATTTAAGAATTCCTTATATGACAGTCTATGCCTTTTCGACCGAGAATTGGCAGCGTAGCCAAGAAGAGGTTGATTATCTGATGGGCTTGTTGCGCCAGTATTTGGACTCTGATTTGAAAGAAATTAAAGAGCGAGGTGCGCGCATAATTTTTATTGGCGAGCGCAACATGTTGGCCGATGATATTGTTGCCAAACTGGAAAAGATAGAGCAAGAGACATCAACCAACCAAGAGTTTACTTTTTGCATAGCCTTGAGCTATGGTTCGCGCTCGGAGATTGTAGCCGCCGCCAAGAAGGCAGCTTTAGCGGTTGCTAAAGGAGAGCTGAAAGTTGAGGATATTGATGAAAACACATTCTCAGGCTTGTTATATACAGCAGGCATCCCCGATCCAGATTTGGTAATAAGAACCAGCGGCGAGCAAAGAATAAGCAACTATCTTTTATGGCAGATAGCCTATAGCGAATTTTATTTTACCAAGACCTTGTGGCCTGATTTTTCGGTCGAAGAGTTTAAGGCAATTATTTCTGATTTTAATTCTAGGGAGAGACGATATGGAAAAGTCTAAAATTAATTCTTTTTTGCAAAGACTGATTGTCACGTTGGTATTAATACCGGCAGTTGTATTTTGCATAATCAAAGGATATACGACGGTATATCTTTTAGGGCTTTTAGGATCAGCTCTTCTGTCTTGGGAATGGGCTTTAATGGTGCCGAACAAGCGGCCGGTGTTTTATGCCGTAACTTATTTCTTTGTGGCGGTAACGGCGGTGGTTATGGGTTCACCGATGGTCTTTTGGTATAGTATGGCAGCGGCTTTGGTTTTGGCGTTTATCAAGAGCAAAGACGAAAAACATCGTTGGCTTTTGCTTCTTGGAATACCCTATATTTCGATAGGTATTGGTTCTATTATAGAAATTTACACTCTCTATGGCGCGCAAAGAG
>CASDRW010000098.1 GCA_949283275.1 uncultured Pseudomonadota bacterium | reverse complement strand
CTACCCCTACCAATAAAAATCCGGGTCAAATCCGGATTTTTTTGTTGGACTAAACTTAAATAAAAATTAAAATGGTTTATCTATTTAGAATCAATGTCTTAGCTTGAGTGTTGGATAAGTTATTAAAAAAAGGTTTATTTTTGTTAAAATTCTGCTATAAACAGATGTGAGTTTAAAATAACAGGCTTACAGCTTATGAAATATAGGACAAAGTTAAAGCTTAAGAAAAAATATTCACCGCATTATGCGGACAGAAAGCCGTTCTTTTCTGAAAAAGAAATTATTTTCAGAAGTGCCGGAAAGGCTATGGTTTTTAAATTTTCATCAAGGCTGCAAATGCTTATTTTGGCCGTATTTTTGCTTGTGGCAGGATGGAGTTCTTATTCTTATTATATGTATAACCGCTCGGGACGTATTATCCTTAACAAAGACCAGGAACTGGTGGAAACTCGCGATGCTTATGTCGACTTAATGAGTGATTTTGTCGCAATTCAAAAAAATATTGATGAAGTGCTTACATCCATGAATAATGATAAAAGCAAGGAAATTGATAAATATAAACGCCAGGCAATGGTGGTTGAGGACAAAATCAAACAAATAACATCTGAAAAAGATTGGGCCGATGATAAAACCATAAGCGACAAAGCCAACATTAATGAAGTTATGCTGCAACGTGATTTGGCCGCCGCCGAACGCGATGCTTTGCGCGAACAGTTGAAACAACTTGAAAAAGATGTGCAAAACATTAAACAAACAGAATTGGAAGTGTTTGGAAAAGTTGAGTCGATTGCCTCCAAAGAAATTAGTAAAATTAAGAGTGCTTTTACCAAAGTAAATTCTTCTTTGCGCCGCCAAGGACTCTATTTCAACCCTTTGGCCAACTCAAAAAAACGCGAGGCTAAAGGCGGAACTTTTATTCCGGAATCGGCAATCGAATTGGAAGATGATTTAATTATTGATAAAATAAGCAGTATTTATAAGGCGGTTGATGATTTGGAATATTACCGCGAAGTGGTGAAATATGTGCCTCTGGGCAAGCCTGTATGGAGTTATTGGGTAAGCTCAAAATTCGGGGTAAGAGAGGATCCCTTTAATAAAAAATCGGCCAGGCATAAGGGGATTGATTTGGCTTCAAGACAGGGAAACAAAATCAAAGTTATGGCTAGAGGACGCGTGGTTAAGGTTAATCATTCTAACAAAGGATATGGTAATTTTGTTGAGGTTGACCACGGCAACGGCTTTAAGACCAGATATGCTCATATGCATAAAATATATGTAAAAGAAGGCGAGAATTTGGAAATTAACGATGCCGTCGGTGAGGTTGGTTCTACCGGACGTTCGACGGGACCGCATCTGCATTATGAAATACTGTATCGCGGAAAAGCGGTTGACCCAATGCCTTTGATGCAAGCCAAAATTTCTTAGAAGTTGTATGAAGGGGGAAAATTATGAAGAAGCTTAAAAGACTTTTGTATTTGAAATTGGCACGCCGTTTGAGCAAAAGTACAACTGGCGCTCCGGTTCCGAGCATTGTCAGCGAAAACACCAGAATTAAAGGAGATATTATAAGCGATGGGATTGTCCATGTGGATGGACAAGTTGAAGGGGATGTGGCTTGTGATGAGTTGATTATTGGTATAAAAGGCGGTGTGTCGGGAGCGGTTACGGCCAACAATTTGCAACTCTACGGTACTTTGAAAGGCAAAGCCCTGATTGATAATTTGTTTGTGGCAAAATCGGCCAAACTTTTGGGTGATGCCGTACACAACACTATTGCCATTGAGCCGGGAGCCTATATTGACGGGCATTGCATTCGTCAGGGCGGCCCTATTCCGGCTGAGGCGGCCAAACCAGATTTGATGCTGGTGGATAAAAGCAAAAAAAGCAAATCGGCTTAAGACCTAGATAATGATTAAAACAAGGCTCCTTGACCCAAAGGAGCTTTGTTTTGGTGATATGCTGATATAAATTATCAAAAAAGGCTTGACTGCGGAAGAATAAAAAAATATCTTTCCTTTTAAGAGCCTGCGTGGGCTTGGGGCTTTCGAAAGCTCTTATTAGACACGGTGCTGGGATATGGCATCGTTATACCTTGTTTTGAGGTAGAATATATCCCCGATGACATAATTTCTTATGGTCGGGGAGCTTTTAACGTATGTTCAGGGCCTTGGCCTAAAGGTTAGAAGAGTCATTTTGTCTAATATGATTTTCGAACTCTCCGACCGCCTCTTAAAAAAGGTGGTCTTTTTTTAACCAAAAATTTTTGAGGGGAGTTTTGAGATAATGAACTTAAAGAAAATTATGCGCTCTCAAATTGCGCCGCAACTAATAAATTTGCGCAAAGAAAAGGGCTTGAGTGTCCAAGACGTGGCCTTACAAACACCACTATCGATGAATATGATTGTGTTGATGGAACAAGGCAAGCCGCTTAGTGTCCGCCACTATCAACGTTTGCTCAAATTTTATGGCAAAGAAATGGCATTTTGCATCAAAGACTTGGAATAAAATCTTCCTTGCTGTTATTTTCGATTAGTAGAACAGGCTTAGGATACTGCGGGCTGACATTGAGGCAAGAGAGAGCGAATTGATTGCCAACTGTTGGCGGGTCTGAAGCGAGAGATATTGAGCTGACGCCTCGTTCATATCAGCCAAAGTGAGGTCATCGGCACCGGTTTCCAAGATATCGGTCAGGCTTTCGGTAAAGTTAATCCTGGTGGTGATGATGGAATATTGATTGCCCAAATTTTCGGCCAAAGAGCGCAAAGTGGTGATAGAGGTGTTGAGCTGATTTATGGCCTCTTCAATATCGCCTTGGGTTTGCCACAAGGCCTCGGTGATATTAAGCGCCTTGCTGGTGATATCTTGCCCCAAGACATTAAAGACGTGAGTTCTGTTTTCATCAAAAACCACCTTGAGGTTGCCGCCTTTGAGCAAATTGATACCTTGATAAGAGCAATCTGACAAGAGCTTGTCATATTCTTTGATGATTTTATTAAAAGTATCACTGTCTTTTTTTTGAGTATCGGTTTTAATCTGATAGGTTTGTGCTGTTCCGGTTTGCAAAATATTATCAGGATGTTTTTCAGGATTACCCAAATTCTGTCCGGTTTGATCCAAGAATAAATCGTTACTTACCACCCCACCGAAATCTATACCTTCAGCCGTCGCCTTAACCGAAATATTAACCCCTTTTTCAATCAAAATTCCGTTGCCTTCTCCATACTCTGAAGTCTCAGGACCATATTCATTCCGTATTCCCAAAAAATTATCATTAGTGCCTGTTGTAATCATTGAAACAGATGCTCCGGCATAAATATTGATAAAAGCAGCACTGTTTGAAAGTATACGAGCTTTTAATGAAACAGCAGTTTCAAGATTTATTACTGCACTTGAATTGACGTTGATTAAAGACTCTGAATGACTCCATATTCCCCATTGAGCACTATCGTTTAAGAAAAAATCTATCTGTCCGTCAATATCAATTTTAGCATAATTATGAGCAAAAACACCCACTGCTCGATAACCGGACAAGTTGATATCACTATCACCTAATATCTCAATCTCCGCCCCGTTCTTTGCCATAATCCCAAACACACCATAAAAACCCACATCGTTTGATTTGCTGGTAATATTTAAGTTGACATCTAGAACTTTGACATTGCTTACCCCATCCGCATAAATTGCTGCAATAAAAGGATTAGCTTTGCTATAGGTTGAGCTAAAATCAATATCCAATCCGGCAACCAAAGAGTTGTTGCCGGCGATAATGCCATGTTGCTCATTATCGACATCAAAATCAAACGTCAGCTTGGTTGCCTCCACATTTTTATCCAGATAAGACGCCCCTACCAAAGACTGTCCGTCTTTTAGCTCCAGAGTTTGGTTTTCTGATAAAGTTAT
>CASDRW010000097.1 GCA_949283275.1 uncultured Pseudomonadota bacterium | reverse complement strand
TCGGTCACGGTTGAAGGTTATGTGTTTGACGTTGAAGTGCGTGAATTACGTTCCAAACGTAAACTTTTAATTTTCAAGCTGACGGATTACACGTCGAGTTTTATTGCCAAGAAGTTCTCCAATAATGCTGAAGATGAAGCCGGACAAGCTTTGTCTGCAGCCAAAACCATTACTTTTGCCGCAGATGGCACTACAGGTATTAAAGCCACTTTAGCTACAGGAGCTACCGTTGAAAAAGCTAATGTCAGCGTTACCGGCTGGGATATGGTCGCTATGAGCGGTACCATCAACCCGAACGATCGTGATAGTTCAATCGCTCAGTTTAATGAGATTTTAGGACAGATTGACCAAATCGCCTCCGACTCAAGCTATAAAGGTGTTAACTTGTTGAAGGGTGATGACTTGAAGGTAATCTTCAATGAAGACCGTTCATCTTACCTTGATGTTGAAGGTAAAGACGCTACTACAGCAGGTTTGAAGCTTTCTGCCGTAACCGATTGGAGCACTAGTGATGCGGTAGACGCTTCTATTTCTCAGGTTGAAGCTGCTATTAACACCTTGCGTGATATGGCTTCTGAGTTTGGTAACAACTACTCAATCGTCCAAACCCGTCAAGACTTTACCGAGAATTTGATTAACGTTCTTGAAGAAGGTGCCGATAACTTGACCTTGGCCGATATGAACGAAGAGTCCGCTAATATGCTTGCTCTGCAGACCAGACAGCAATTGGCGATTAACTCCTTGAGCTTGGCATCACAGGCAGCTCAGTCTGTATTGTCCTTGTTCTAAGGCTAACGCAACTAATCAAAAAAATGGTGGAAATTTTTCCACCATTTTTTATTGTGCTCAATTTTACAATGGCAAATAGACCGTAAATGTTGTTCCGTTATAATTGGTTGATGATACGGTAATGTTTCCTCTGTGGCGGATTACAATTTGCTTTGCGATTGATAATCCCAGCCCCGTCCCTTTAATATTTAGGTCTTTATGCTCTTGCATCCGGTAAAAACGCTCGGTCAAGCGTGCCAAATTTTCCGGAGATATTTTAGGCCCTTTATTATTAATAGCTATTGCCACGGCTTTGCCTTCCGCCACATTCATACTTTTGGAAGCCGGAATCTTCTCCACTACTTTAGCTCTAATACTAACATCGCTTTTGCTCAATCCATATTTAATGGCATTGTCGGTCAAGATCTGAATAATATGTTATATTTGCTGCCTGTCTGCCGTAATATCGCCGACCCCTTCTTCAATATGCGTCCGAATAGTAATTTCTCTTTGCTCTGCTTTCATTGACAACGCCTGCTTAACTTCATCAATCACCTGCGGAATATTTACGGTTTCGGAAGGTTTTTCGTCTTGGCTGAGCTCAATTTTTGACAGCGAGAGTAGGTTTTCGATTAATGCCGACATATAACCGGCTTGGTCTTGCATAATTTTCAAAAACTTTTCTCGAGCCTCAGCATCATCTTTAGCCGAGGTTAACAAAGTTTCAATAAAGCCTGAAATAATTGCAAGCGGGGTACGCAGCTCATGGCTGGCATTAGCCACAAAGTCCGATTGCATTTTTTCGATTCTCATAGCTTTTGTAAGGTCATATAAAGAAATCACCGCCACGGCTCGCCCCTTAGACTGCCAAGGCAGCTGCTTGATATGAGCATAAAACTTTTGGTTTACCGGTTCCCCGACATAAAAGATTAAATTCTCGGATTCGCTTTCTTTTTTAAGCACTCGGTTTACGGCATCAATAAAATTATTGGAAGCAAACAGATTCTCAACGTTTTTGTCAGTAATCTTGTCACCAAACATATTCCGAGACGACAAGTTAGCCCCCAAAATATTCCCCGAGCGGTCAATCATCATAATCGGGTCGGGCAGGGTATCAAGCACCGCTGCATCAGATATACTCTGCGCCTCCAACCCGTCGGCTTTTTGGGTCCAAAAGCGGTGCATGGCATTGACTGCCTCCACAATCTCTTTGGTTTCTTGTTCGGAGAGGTTCATTTCTTTGCCGTTAATATCTCCGCCCTGCGCCAATGAGGATATGTACTTTTTGAGCTGTTGCAGCTCAAAGGTAATGGGGAACATCAGCACGGTATTAAAAATCATCACTGCCACATAAGACACAATCGCCAACATCGGTGAAATCAGCCTCAGCACCGCCAGCATAATAAACACCAACGCCGATGGTAAGGATAAGAACAAAATCCTATCCACAAAACGATTATTCTTTTCAATATCAAAGAGCGCATATCGCCGTTTAAAAATCATAGTGCACCACACACGAAACTATAAAAAAATCCTA
>CASDRW010000096.1 GCA_949283275.1 uncultured Pseudomonadota bacterium | reverse complement strand
TTTTTTCTGGCCTCCGCACGGTCAATCACATATTCAAGCAAAGCGGCGGCGTTTTCCACATCCGATGACAGCCAGTGATCAAAAGAGTCCTTAACTGCCGATTCCACCAAGCGCACCGCCTTAGAAGATGTCAGTTTGTCCTTTGTTTGCCCCTGGAATTGCGGATCTCTGATAAACACCGACAACATAATTGCCGCATCGCTCAAAAAATCTTCGGCCGTAATCGAGGCCGCTTTTTTGTTGTTTACCATCTCGCCGTATTCTTTAAGTCCCTTCAAGAGGGCTGCCTTAAACCCGGTTTCGTGTGTTCCGCCCAAAGGCGTAATAACCGTGTTGCAGTAGGAGTGGCAAAAACCGTTTTCATCCTCGGGCCAGGTAATAGCCCATTCAACCTTGCCCTCGTCGTTGTCCAAATCCGCCTCGCCGGCAAAAGGCCTGCGATTTATTGTTGCTTTAGCCCCTATTTGATAGTTCAAAAAGTCAAGTATTCCGTTGGGGAAACAAAGCTCTGCCTGTTCCGGCGTAGCCTCTCCTTCTCCCAAAACTTGAGGTGAGCACGCCCAGTTGATTTTGATTCCTTTAAACAAAAACGCTTTTGAGCGTGCCATTCTAAAAATACGGTTGGGCTGCAAATTAGAGTTGATGCCGAATATTTCCGGATCCGGCCTAAAGGTAATGGAAGTACCTCTGCGGTTTGGAGCATTGCCGATAAATTGCAAAGGCGTCTGAGGGATTCCTTTAGAATACTCTTGGCGATAAAGTTTTTTATCTCTGGCAATTTCCACCACCAGTTTTTCCGACAAAGCATTAACCACCGAAAGCCCGACACCGTGCAATCCTCCTGATACTTTATAGGCTCCGCCGCCGAATTTTCCGCCCGAGTGCAGCATGGTCATAATAACTTCCAGCGCCGATTTATTAGGATATTTGGGGTGAGGATCAACCGGAATGCCGCGTCCGTTATCAATGATGGAGACCGAATAATCCTCGTGCATAATCACATCAATATGGTTGGCAAACCCGGCCACGGCCTCATCCATGGAGTTGTCCAAAATCTCAGCCACCAAGTGGTGCAGGGCGGTTTCATCGGTTCCGCCGATATACATACCCGGCCGATGCCTAACCGGCTCAAGGCCTTCCAACACTTCAATCGAGTTGGCGCTATAATCACTTGCACTATTTTGCGGGGCATCAAACAAATCAGACATATCAATCCTTATCAAAGCTTTATAATCCAAGGGCTAACATAAAACAAAAGTGTCTTAATCACAAGCACAAACTTTCACAATTCAACAATTCTTTTTTTTATGAAAAAACTCTTGCAATTTTAATAATTTATGTATAAAAAGGTTGGCGAAAAGAGCACATGGTGTGTTCTTAAAAAACTCACACGCAAGTTATTGGGGCTGATTTAAGTCTCACTCCGGTGTTGCAATTTGCAACCACAGAGCTTGCGGAGGATTAACCGGAAAAAGGAAATTAAAATGACTCTTCCTACATTTACATTACGCCAAATGATAGAAGCCGGCGTTCACTTTGGTCACCACGCTCGTCGTTGGAACCCGAAGATGGCTCCTTACATTTATGGCAAAAAAGACAATGTTCATATCATTGATTTGCAAAAGACTTACCCCATGCTCTATACCGCCATGGCCACAACCAAAGAGATTGCGGCACAAGGGGGCAAGGTTTTGTTTGTAGCCACCAAGCGTCAGGCGCAAGACATCATCAAAGAGAATGCCGAGCGTTGTGGTCAATACTATGTCAACCAGCGTTGGCTTGGCGGCATGTTGACCAACTGGAAAACGGTTCACAAATCAATCACTCGTTTGGTAAAACTAAACGAGATGTTTGAGAAAGGCGATTTGACCGGCTACACCAAGAAAGAGCTTCAAGGTATGAAAAAAGAGCAAGAAAAACTGCAATTAGAGCTTGGCGGCATCATGAACATGGGCGGCCAGCCTGATTTGGTTTTTGTAATTGATACCTGCAAAGAGGCTTTGGCTATCAAAGAGGCCAAAAAGCTTGGTATTCCTGTTATTGGCATTTGCGATACCAACTCAGATCCTGAGTCTGTAGATTTGCCGGTTCCCGGCAACGACGATGCCATCCGCGCCATTCAGTTCTATTCAGAGATGATTTCTGCCGCTGTTTTGGACGGAATGCAGGATCAAATTGCCGCTCAAGGCGTAAAAGTAGAAGAAATGGTTGAAGAAAAAGCCGAAGCTCCCAAAGCTGCCAAAAAAAGAACATCCAAAAAAGCAGCCGAAAAAGCCGAGGCGGTAGAGGAATAATTTTTCTTCTTATTTCAAACCGTTTTATATTTATATCAAGAGACGGCGGCATCAGCATTAACTGTGCCGCCGCCCAAAAAATCAAAGACAAGAGGATTTACAAAAGATGACAGAGATTACAGCCGCTAAAGTAAAAGAACTAAGAGAATCAACCGGCGCCGGCATGTTAGATTGCAAAAAGGCCTTGGTTGAAGCCAACGGCAACATGGAAGAAGCCGTTGATTGGTTGCGCAAAAAAGGCTTGGCCTCAGCAGCCAAAAAAGCCAGTCGTATTGCTGCCGAGGGTTTGGTTTCGGTTTGTGTAGAGGGCAACAAGGGTGCCGTTGTAGAGGTTAACTCCGAGACCGATTTCGTTGCCAAAAACGAATTATTCCAAGAATATGTTGCCGATGCCGCCAAAGTTGCATTGCTTTCATCTGGCGAGGTTTGCGATATGAAAACTTTCCATTGTCCCAAATGCAACAAAACTTTTCAAGAGCGCCTGACCGACCTGATTGCCAAAATCGGCGAGAACATGAATTTGCGTCGTGCCGCCATGTTGCAGGTAAACAATGGTGTTATTGCCTCGTATCTGCACAACTCTTGCGGCAACAATCTTGGCAAAATCGGTGTATTGGTTGCGCTTGAATCAACTGCCGACAAAGCCAAATTGGAAGAACTTGGCAAGCACATTGCCATGCACATTGCTGCCTCGGCACCGTTGTTTAAGGATATTGCCTCAGTTGATCCGGCAGCCGTAGAGCACGAAAAAGCCATTTTTGCCGAGCAGGCCAAAGCCTCCGGCAAACCCGAGAACATCATTGAGAAGATGGTTGAAGGCCGTGTTCGCAAATACTATGAAGAGGTTGTTCTTGAAGAACAGGCCTATATTATGGATCCTGACAAAAAGGTTAAACAAGTAATTGCCGATGCTGCAAAAGAGCTTGGGGCGGATATTAAATTGGTTGATTATGTTCGTTTCAAACTTGGTGAAGGCTTGCAAAAGAAGGAAGAAGACTTTGCTTCCGAGGTTGCGGCTCAGCTTGGTAAATAAGATTATAAGAACTTTCAACAAAAACGGCTCTTAAGTTATTTAAGAGCCGTTTTTTGCAAATCAAAGCCGTATCTCCACCATCACCGGCACATGATCCGATGGGCGTTCGGTTGAACGAAAATCTTTTAAGATTTCGGCTCTTTTGACTCGCTCGCTTAAATTTGGGCTTACCCACACATGGTCCAAGCGCCGCCCTTTGTTGTTGGTCTGCCAGTTGGGGTTGCGATAACTCCACCACGAAAAGACCTTTTGCGGCTCAGGATAAAATTTGCGCACCGCATCCACAAAATCAAGCGAGTTAAACAATCTTGTCAGCCGCCCCACCTCAATTGGTGTGTGCGATACGATTTTCAAAAGTTGTTTGTGATTCCACACATCGTTTTCGCTTGGCGCCACGTTAAAATCGCCACAAAACAGCATTTTTTCTTGAAGCAGTGTATTCTTGTGTTGTTCCAAATATTCGCTGATATCGTCCATAAAACACAGTTTGTGCGCAAACGCCAGATTAACAATCGGATCCGGAACATCGCCACCTGCCGGAATATAGATATTATTTATTTCAATATCATCAAAAACTTTTGCCCTGATGTGCCGGGCATCATGTTTTCCCACCCAGTCTACCTTGGCAATATCTTTAAGCTCATGTTTGGAAAGAATAGCCACTCCGTTGTAGCCTGCCATACCGTAAAGCGCAATATGCTCAAACCCCAAATCCTTAACCGCCGCAAACGGAAAATCCTCTTCCCTAGCCTTAACCTCTTGCAGGCAGACGATGTCAGGTGTCTGCTCATCAACCAGCTTTTTCAATAGTTCAAGACGGATTCTGATAGAATTTACATTCCAGGTTACAAGCTTAAAACTAGCCATTTATCAGTTCTTTTTTCTAAAATTACGCGAGCTGTTTTTTTGGTTTTTGAACTTAAACACATCCTCGTCAATTTCAATGTCTTTTTTGGCATCATACAACGATACCGTAACCTCAACACTTTGCGGATCAACGATTTTCCATTGTTTCAGCTCCATCGGATTGTTGGCAAACACCAGCGTAATCGGCCCGATATCGCCTTTTTCCGCGTAGTCCAAAGTGATAGAGGTTGAGCCGGAATCTTGATAAAAATCAATCACTTTAAGCTTTTTGCCGTCGATTTTGACTTTGTTTGAAAGTATCAATGATGCCGGAATATCATCATAGTCAATATGCGTCACTTGGTCCAAATCAAGATCGTTATAAACAATAAAATCTCCGTCGCCGACAATCAAAACATTGGTCGGCTCGGCATATTCCATCCGGATTTTGTTGGGTTTTTCAATAAACAAGCGTCCTTCGGCGGTTGCCCCGTTTGAGGCCATCTGAACAAAGGTTGCCTCCATGCTTTTGATATTATTAAGATAGTCTTCGATTTTTTGAATATTTTCGGCCGACTGAGCTTTTGCCTGCCCGCAAAACAAAACAACAGCCAACAAAAGCAAATATTTTTTCATTATCATTTTTCTCCGCAAGTGAAATAATATCTACTAATATAATTGTTTTATACTTTAAGTCCACACAAACATTCCCCCTGTCAACATTTTGGCAGGGGGAAAAGAGATTTTTAATAATTAGTATTTGTTGCAACCACAACCCGAAGAAGACGACTTCTTGGTGGTGTTATTGTTGGATTCATTTGCCGACTTGATTGATTTTGAAGTCTGTTCGTTGTTAGATGCCGCCGACATTTTTTCATTTTTAGAACTGTTTTTAGGATTTTTACACATATTTGCTTACTCCTTAAAATGTTAAATCAAAAGTCCCACATCAAAAGAAGTAAGCTCTTTTATTGAGCAAAACAACCTAGCCGTTTTGCCTACATGTTGCGCGGCCTAAAAACCCCGTTTTCAAATCCCTGAATTTTGGTGTCATTATCAGCCATATCCAAGCGTTTTATAGCCAAAGCGACATATTCTTTTTCGCGCTCAATGCCAATAAAATGCCGATTTAACTTTTTGGCCACCACCGCGGTGGTTCCCGATCCCAAAAACGGATCAAACACCACATCTTTCTCGTTTGAAGAAGCCAAAATAAGCTTGGCAATAAGTTTTTCCGGTTTTTGTGTCGGATGGTTGGTGTTTTCGCTCATCGACCAAAACGGCACCGAAATATCGGTCCAAATATTTGACGGATGAGTAAGCCTAAACTTTTGCTCGTCTTTTTCAAACCAGTCTTTGGGTTGTTTATTATCATTACGATACGGAGCCAACACCGGCCTCAAGATTTTTACTTTATTCAAATTAAATGTATAATCTTTGCCTTTGGTAAAAAACCAAATATCCTCTAAACAGTTTTTCCAGTTATTCTTGGCGCCTCTTCCTTTTTCCCGCTCCCAAGAAATACGGTTTTGCAAAACAAAATATTTTGTTGCCACATAAGGAATGACAATAGATGTTTTCCAGTCCGCGCAAATATAAACCGAGGCATTGTCTTTTAGGATTCGGCAAGTTTTTTTAAGCCATTTATCCAGCCATTTGGAGTAGTCGTCGGCATTCATTTCCTTAAAAATAGAAGTGCTGAAATTTTTGGTCAGATTATACGGCGGATCAACAATCATCAAATCCACGCATTTATCAGGCAGCAAATCCAATGCCTTTAGCGCATCCTGCCAAATAACTCGATCCAACACATCATCTAAGAGAGATTTTGTTTGCAATCTGACACTTCGCAAGGCCAAAACACTAGCTTCTTTGGCGGTCAATGACAATGTCTTATTGCGCGGAGCCTTTGTTGGCAATTATTCTTCTCCGAATTTGTTATCAATCAGCTTTTCCAGAGCATCCAAAACTTCTTTGGCTTGTTTGCCTGAGGTCGAAACCTTAATGGTTGTACCTTTAGATGCCGCCAGCATCATCAACCCCATGATTGAAGAACCGCTGACAATCTGGCCTATGCGCTCCACCTCAACTGTCGCATCAAAAGGCTCCACCGTTTTTACAAAAGCGGCGGCAGCTCTGGCGTGCAACCCTTTAACATTTTTTATTTCCAATTCCTTGGTAAGTTTATTAGCCATTTTATTTCCCCAACAACTGCGAGGCAATATTAATATATTTTTTGCCAGCTTCCTGCGCGCCCTCAACGGTTTTTTTCATGTCGTTGTCTTTGCGCAGCGAGGCAATTTTAATCAACATCGGCAGGTTTATACCAGCCAAAATCTCAACATTTGCTCTGTCCATAACCGACAACGCCAAGTTAGAAGGTGTCCCGCCGAACATATCGGTTAACAACACCACGCCCTCGCCGGAGTTAACTTCGCTCACTTTATCCAATATTTCATTACGGCGCATTTCCATATCGTCCTCAGGACCGATGCAAACACTTTGTACTTGCTCTTGTTTTCCGACGACATGTTGCATCGCCGAGATAAATTCATTTGCCAGATTACCGTGGGTAACCAAAACCAAGCCAATCATTTTTTTCCTCGCTTACTTAACGTTTTTCTCGCCGCTTTTCCAAATTTTAACGGCACCGAAGCTTTTCAACAATTCATCACGATTCTTGGCCTTAACCAACTCATCGGCTCTTGTCTGCCGTCCTTCAAAGACAATTTCTTCAACATTTTCCACCGGCACACCGTATACTCTCTCAACCATTTTGCCTTTAAGTTCAACAATCATGACAAACTCGGCCTCGGCCAAAGGTTCAACCGTTTCTTCGTTAATATTGTCAAGCTTAACAGCCAAGTGGGCATCTCTTTTGAGCAAAGCGGTTTGTTTGCCGTCAAATTGCAAAACCGGCTCATTGGGCAGCCCATCTCTGGCGTCAATAAAGATAGCCAATTCGCCGTATTTATTTTCAATAATTTCAAAGAAATCTTGTCTTTCAATCAAAGTATAATATTGTGTTTCCATAACCTATCAACTTTCTAATATTGCCAAACTTTAATTAATAGTATTATAATAACAACAATCTGTCAATTTTAGGTTAATGAATTATGCAAAAAACTGCGTCTAAATTTATTTGGAGCTATCTTAAAGAATTTAAGCTAATCCTTTTCTTAATAATATTTTTTGCGATTATTGCCCGTTTGTTATTCCAATACGGAATTTGGTATATGGCCAAATTATTTGATTTTGCCGCATCGGAGAAGCCCTCGCCGGAATATTGGCGCTATCTGTTTTTTGTTGTTGTGGTTTATTGTGCACTTGAATTGGGCGGTATGGTCTTTCAAGCCCTAAGCATGTGGTTTGGCAACCGATTAGTGCCTCATTTGCGGTCAGTAATTATTAAAAACGTGTTTGCCTATGTCAACAAGCATTCGATATCCTATTTTACCAATGAAATGGCCGGCAACATATCCAATAAATTCAACCAGTTGCAAAGCGGTGTGGTAGAATTTTTGATGCAATCTGGCAACATTATGTTTGAAGTTGTCTTTTTGCTGATTAATTTGGTTATTTTGTCCTGCATGGATTGGATTTTGAGCCTAAGCATAATAATTTGGATGGTGATTATTGTCTTTTTGGGCAAAGTTTTGGGCTCATATCGGGCAGAGCTTTCGCGTAAGACCTCAACCGAGCAAAGCCAGGCCAACGCCATGATAGTCGATTCGATAGCCAACTATTCCGAGATAAAAAGCTTTGCCAACTATAAGTATGAGCGCATGAATTTGCTAAAAAATTTACGTCGCTGGCGTCATACCGAAACCACCGAGCAAAAACAAAAAACGCTGATTAATCTCGTGCTTCACTTTATCTCATTGATTTCGGCAACATTTTTTATGTTGTTAAGCATAAGCCTGTTATACTACAAACGTATAAGCGTTACCGAATTCATTTTTATTTTGACGACATTTAACAATCTTTCTTGGATGATATTCAGCATTAATTGGGCTTTTAACAATATGTCGCGTACTATCGGCCAGATAAATTCGGCGCTTGATACGTTGTCTATAGAGCCCGAGATTGTTGATTCTCCGCAAGCCATAGAGTTCAAAACCAAAAAAGCATCAGTTGTTTTTGAGGATGTTGATTTTTCATATAATCACAAACAAAAAATCTTCAAAAACTTTAATCTCAAAATAAAAGCCGGCGAGAAAGTAGGTATTGTCGGCTCATCAGGGGCCGGCAAATCGACCTTGATTAAGCTGATAGATCGTTATTTTGATGTTACCTCGGGCACCATCAAGATTAACGGCGTTGATATTAGGGATATGACGCAAGACTCGCTGCATAAACATATTTCGGTTATTCCGCAAGATGTCTGCTTGTTCAACCGCACTTTGGCCGAAAATATACGCTATGGCAAAACCGATGCCTCAGATGCCGAAATTGCGCAAGCGGCCCAATCGGCCTCCGCCGATAAATTTATTGACAAGATTCCCGAAAAGTACAATGCCAAAGTAGGTGATAGGGGTGTCATTTTATCCGGCGGCGAACGTCAACGCATAGCCATAGCCCGCGCTATTTTGAAGAATGCGCCGATTCTCATTTTTGACGAGGCAACATCATCCCTTGATTCCGAAAGCGAAAGATATATTCAATCATCGCTTAAAAATCTGATGCAAAACAAAACGGTTATAGCCATTGCGCACCGTCTTTCCACCTTACGCGAAATGGACAGGATTATTGTTCTGGAAAACGGACAAATCATAGAAGAGGGGACGCATCTTGGGCTATTGCGCAAGAAAGGCCGCTATGCCGAGCTGTTTAAGATGCAATCAGACGGCTACATTTATTCCGAATGATAGTAATATAATACAACTTTACGGAACTCGCATCCTGCGAGATAGTTCCGCAAACAAAAATTTTCCTATAGGTTTTCGCATAAATATATTGTTAATTCATACAGACTTAATAAAAACATCATCTCAATAAACTTATGTAGGCAGATGTCTTTTTTTAATTAATAAATTTCCAATGATATCCGAGCTTTTTCAAAGAAGCGTCAAAAAGTACCGTTAGTGACAACATCTTATCCAAACAACGTCAAAAAATAATATTTAAATAAAAATCAGGGCTTTTTAATAAATGAAAATTTACAAATTAAAAACTAAGCAAAAAAGTTTAACAAACAATTACCGATTCCATTTAACAAAACCGGCGATTCGTCGCAAAAGCTTGCCCGGATTCGTTTTGAGTCCGATAAAAATTTTAAAAACAAAAACTAAGCGTTTCCCGAATCGCAAAAATGCTCAGTCTTCAAAAATTTGGTTGTTTTTAATTTTGAAAAATTGAGCTTTTGAACGCAAAGATGTAAAAATATCCGGATTAGTGGTGGTAATCCATGCTTGAATGTTTAAATCGCTGATTTTAGATATAAGAGCTTCTTTTTTGTTGTCGTCAAGGTGGGCGGCCACCTCGTCCAACAGCAACACCGGAGCAAAACCCTTGTATAAAGTTTGGCATTTTGTTTGAGCCAAAATTATGCTGATTAACAAAGATTTTTGCTCCCCTGTCGAGCATAATTCCGCAGGCATACCCTTTTTCTTAAAAAAGACCTTAAAGTCGGTACGGTTAACTCCGTCCGGAGTATCATTATTCATCACATAATACCGTTGTTTCAAGAGCAGATTACGGTATTCTTCCTCAACCTCAACGGCAGCCTTTGTATCCAAACTTTTTTCAACAACACCGTCAAGTTCAAGCATAACCGATGGAAACACATCATCAGGCTCGTTTTCAATAAAAGCATTCAATCTGGCGACTTGTTCTCTTCTGGCCGCGGCAATAGCCACTCCGGTAGTTGCCATTTCTTCTTCTAAAGATAAAAGCCATTGGGGATCTTTTCTACCCTCTTTAATCAATTTATACCATTCGCGGTATAAATGCTCAAAAACCGAAGTCCGTTTGGCATGTTCCATATCAAAAGCATAGACAAGTCTGTCCAAAAAAGCGCGCCTTGGTTGGCTTCCGCCTCTAAACATTCTGTCCATCTGCGGAGTAATCCAAACCGCCGAAAAAAAGCGCCCCAAATCAGCCTGGGATGATGCTTTGTTGCCGTCAATTCTGACAATTCTTCTTTCAAAAGAGCGATATTCATCATCGGCATCAAGCACTTTTAAGTTTTTTTCAACTGCTGTTGCAATATTAAAAACGTCGCCGTTGTTACAAATTTCGGCCGCCACCGCCCAGCTCAAAGGCGACACAAAAGAAACAGAGTTTTCATAATTTACTTGCGGAATAAATCGCTTAATATCATTAAGCCTTGCTCCTCTTAGACCGCGCCCCGGGGTAAGAAAAGAGATAGCTTCCAGAACATTGGTTTTGCCGCTTCCGTTTTCGCCATAGATAACAATAGGAGCAATTTCGGCTTTAATCCGCAAATTGGCATAATTCCTAAAATCAGTTAAAGTCAGGCGTTGAACGCCTGACTTTAAAACTGTCAAATTAGCCAAATTGCAAGCAAGACTGTCCATCTAAACTCTCATTGGCATCAAAACATAGATAGCGCTGGCATCAGACATATCATTGATAACCGACGGCGAGGAAGCATCGGCAAAAGATATGCGCACCACATCCCCCTTAACCTCGGCCAAAATATCCAGCAAATAACGGAAATTATACCCGATTTCCAAAGCTTCGCCATCATATTTTGCCTCCAAATCTTCCGAAGCGCTGCCCAAATCAGGGCTTGATGTAACAATGGTAATTTTGTTTTGATGTGTAAGCATCTTAATGGCTCTGGTTCTTTCGGCCACAACCGAAACACGGTCAACTGCAGCCGCCAAATCCTTAACCTTAAGTTCCAAAGATTTGTCATTATCGGTTGGAATAACTCGTTCATAGTCAGGGTAGGTTCCGTCAATAAGTTTTGAGGTTAAAGTAATATCGGTAATCGAGAAACGCACTTTGTTTTCAGATATTTCAATGGTAACATTTTCAACCGCATTATCATCCAACAATTTGCGAATTTCCGCCACTGTTTTACGCGGAATAATCACACCATTAAGGTTTTCGGCACCTTTAGGCAGCGGAGATTCCACACAAGCAAGCCTGTGTCCGTCGGTTGCAACCACCCGCAATACTTCGGAGGCGCCGTCTTTTTTTGCGTGGACATAAAGCCCGTTAAGATAATATCTTGTCTCCTCTGTAGAAACGGCAAATTGTGTACGATCAATAACATCTTTCAGTTCGTCTTTGGCCATAACAAAAGAGGTTGGCAATTTATCTCCCGAAATTACCGGAAAATCTTCCACTCCGATGGTTGAAAGCGAAAATTTCGACCTGCCGGAAGAGATTGTCAATTGACCCTTATCATCAGGAAAAATCAATTCAACCTGAGAACCATCCGCAAGCTTTCTAACAATATCATAGAGCATATGCGCCGGAGCAGTTGTGGCACCGGTCTCAGCAATTTTAGCATCGGCCATTTCGGTAATTTCGGTATCCATATCGGTAGCCTTAAAGCTGATACCGTCGCCTAAGGCTTCGATTCTCACATTGGAAAGCACCGGAATAGTGTTTCTTTTTTCAACAATACTCTGCACATGG
>CASDRW010000095.1 GCA_949283275.1 uncultured Pseudomonadota bacterium | reverse complement strand
TTGAAATCTCGCTTTGCGCATGCCGAGATGCCGGATATTAAAATTATTGATTTGAAAAAAGACAAGCCAGTTAAAGGATCTTGGGGGGTGTCTTGGTTATCGCCGACATTGTGTGAAAAACTTAAAGTAAATTATGAGAAGGGTGAGCAAAGCGTATTGTTTTTAAACAGAAGAGGCTATGCTCCGCTTATCATCTGCCGCGACTGCGGACACAGAATCCAATGTCCGAATTGCACGGCGTGGCTGACTGAACACAAACGGGCAAATAAATTGGTATGTCATCATTGCGGGTATATGGTCGATATTCCCAAAAAGTGTCCGGAATGCGGATCAGAGACGGGGTTGACGGCTTGCGGGCCGGGAGTGGAGCGAATTGCCGAAGAGGTTAAATATCGCTTGCCGCTTGCCAGAATTAAAGTGTTATCATCGGATTTTGTTACTAATTTCAAAGAAGTACATGAAGTAGTTAAAGAAATGGAAGATGGCAAAATCGATATTCTTATCGGAACGCAGATTTTGGCTAAGGGGCATCATTTTCCGGAATTGACTTTGGTGGGAATCGTTGATGCCGATTTGGGACTAATGGGAAGTGATTTGAGAGCGGCAGAACGGACTTATCAATTGTTATCCCAGGTTGCGGGCAGAGCCGGCAGAGGAAGCAAAAAAGGCGAGGTGTATTTGCAGACCTTGTATCCGGAAAATGCAGTATTAAATGCTTTGGTAAACGGTAAAAAAGAAGAATTTTATCGCTTGGAAAAAGAATCGAGGAGGATCCTTAAAATGCCGCCGTTTGGTAAATTGGCGGCGGTGATTGTGTCGGGAATGAGAAAAGACGAAGTGGAGAAAGTTGCAATTTGGCTCGGACAAACGGCATTTAATGATGATAAAATTGTAACGCTCGGACCGGCCCCGGCTCCAATCTTTGTTTTGCGCAATAAATATCGCTATCGTTTATTGCTTAAGACTGCTAAAGATGTGAAAATTCAGGAGGTTTTGCGGCAGTGGATAAAAAGAGTAAAACTGCCATCGGCAGTAAGGGTTGAAATAGATGTTGATCCTTATTCTTTTTATTGAGGTTTGTTAATAAAAAAGAAACCAATTGATATATAAACTGGCGGAAGTTAATTTAGATAAGCAGAGAGTTGTGAAAAAGTGAAAAAAAATTCTAAAAGTAAAATAGCTCGTGTGTATGCAACAGCTTTGTATGAAGCTGCGGAGGATAAAGGCTGTGTCGATAAAGTTTGGAAAGATATCGGCAAGCTGGAAGTGCTTTTGGAAAAAGAATCGGAGCTTAAAGCTTATCTGGCAAGTCCTTTGTGGAGCGAAAAAGATAAAAAAGATGTTTTGAAGAAAACGGCTGAAGCATTAGCTCTTGACGAGGATACAAAAAATTGTTTGCAGCTGGTGGTTCAAAACAACAGAGTGGCTTTTTTGCCGGATATATTGGACGGATTTGCCAGGGTTTATTATATGAAAAATAATATTGCCGAGGTGGAGGTGGAGACGGTTAAGGATTTGTCTGCCGCTCAGGATAAATGTTTGCGTGGAATTTTGCAAAAGTTGTTTGCTAAGAATATTGTGGTTAAATACAACATAAATCCGGCAATTTTGGGCGGTTTGCGTGTTAAATGCGGCTCAAAAATGTATGATGATTGTTTGGCTACAAAATTAAATTATTTGGAAAATGTGATGAAAGGTAAGTAAAATGTCTGTATCTGCCAGTGAAATATCTTCGATTATAAAAGACAAAATTGCCCACTCGGATGCCAAGATTGATGTGGCTCAGGTGGGAAAGGTTTTGTCGGTTGGCGACGGTGTGGCGCGCGTGTATGGGCTTGATGATGTACAGGCCGGCGAATTGGTAGAGTTTGCGGGCGGCGTTAAAGGCATGGCCTTGAACTTGGAAGAAGATAATGTCGGCGTGGTTATATTTGGCTCGGACCAGGAAATTAAAGAAGGCGATATTGTTAAAAGAACCAACTCAATTGTTAGTGTGCCGGTCGGCAAAGAGATGCTTGGCAGAGTGGTCGATGCTTTGGGCGAGCCAATTGACGGGTTGGGGGCCATCAAAGCCAAAGAATACAGCCGTTCGGATATTAAAGCACCGGGAATTATTGCCAGACGTTCGGTACATGAGCCGGTGCAGACGGGAATTAAAATTATTGATTCGCTTATTCCTATCGGCAGAGGACAGCGTGAGCTTATTATCGGCGACAGGCAGACCGGTAAAACCGCAATTATTCTTGATACCATAATCAACCAAAAGAAGATTAATGATGCGGCAAAATCGGATAAAGACAAATTGTATTGTGTTTATGTTGCCATAGGGCAAAAGCGCTCTACAGTTGCACAAGTAGTTAAAACCCTAAAAGACTATGGGGCGATGGATTATACAATCGTGGTGGCGGCAACTGCCTCGGATTCGGCGCCAATGCAATATATTGCTCCGTATTCAGGGTGTGCGATGGGCGAATTTTTCCGTGACAGAGGAATGCATGCCGTTATCTTTTATGATGATTTGTCCAAGCAGGCAACGGCTTATCGCCAGATGTCGTTGTTGTTGCGTCGTCCACCAGGACGTGAGGCTTATCCTGGCGATGTGTTCTATTTGCACTCTCGTTTGTTGGAAAGAGCTGCCAAGATGAGCGATGCCGAAGGTGCCGGTTCTTTGACGGCAATGCCGGTGATTGAAACTCAGGCCGGAGATGTGTCGGCGTATATTCCGACTAATGTGATCTCGATTACCGACGGGCAAATCTTTTTGGAAAACGGTTTGTTCTATCAAGGTGTAAGACCTGCCGTTAACGTCGGTATATCGGTTTCGCGTGTGGGATCGGCGGCGCAAATCAAAGCTATGAAACAGGTGTCGGGCTCGATGAAACTTGATTTGGCACAATATCGTGAAATGGCGGCATTTTCGCAGTTTGCGTCGGATTTGGATCAGGCAACCAAAAACTTGCTCGCCAGAGGTGCAAGATTGACCGAAATGCTTAAACAACCGCAATATAAACCTATGGCGGTTGAAGAAGAAGTTGTGGCTATTTTTGCCGGCGTTAAGGGATATCTTGACAGTGTCGATTTGAGCAGAGTACGTGAGTTTGAAGAGAGAGCTTTGCAAGATCTTAAGGCCAATCATAAAGATTTGCTTAAAGAAATTGTGGAGAAAAAAGTTCTTTCCGAGGATTTGGAGAAAAAGCTGAACGCTTTTTATCAGAGTTTTTTGAGGCGTTTCGGCGAAGCAAACGGAAAAGCAGCTTAAAGGTGTGAATAATGGCCGGTTTGAAAGAACTTAGAACCCGTATCGGAAGTATCAAATCAACGCAGAAGATTACTTCAGCGATGAAAATGGTGGCGGCCGCCCGTTTGCGGCGGTCGCAAGATTTGCTTGCCAAATCTAAGACCTATAATGATGGGCTTTTGACAATTGCCGGAAGGCTTTATAAAGACATAACTTCGGAGGCTAAGGCCGCGGGAGTTGTGCCGGTGTATCCGTTGATTATGCAATCAAAACCGGAGCAGAGTAAGCATCTTTTGGTGGTGTTTTCTTCCGATAGAGGGTTATGCGGCAGTTATAACTCTTATATCTTGCGTGAAACCTTGTTTAGAATAGGTGAACTACAGCGCGAAGGTAAAGATGTTAAAGTGTTGTGTGTCGGCAAAAAACTCGGCGATGCCTTAAAGCATCGTTGTCCCGAAGTGGTTTTTGATGTTTTGAGCGGAGTGGGTGGTAAAGCCGATAATTATAGAGAAGTTGAGGATATAGCCGAGCTTTTGTTTGGGGAGTATATGATCGGCAAATTTGATGTTTGCGAGGTCATTTATACCTATTTTCACTCGGCAATCAACAGAGAGATAAAACACAAAAATTTCTTGCCGTTTGAGCTGGAAATTGATGAAAACGATCCGCGTTATGACGATAAGTTTAATGATGCGTTTTATGAATATGACGTGGCAAAGGAAAAGGCTTTCAGCGATATTATATTTATGTTGGCTGTATCCGAGATGTATCAGATTTTGCTCAATTCGTTGACCAGCGAGCAAGGGGCGAGAATGACGTCTATGGATAATGCAACGCGAAATGCCGATGATATGATTGCAAAACTGACTTTGAAATACAATCGTTTGCGCCAAGGGGCAATTACAACCGAGCTGATTGAAATTATTGCCGGAGCCGAGGCTTTGTAGGTTTTTTTGAAAAATAAATTGGGAGAATTTGTAATGGCAAAAGAGACCGTTAAGAAAACAGTAAGGAAAAAAGATTTGTTGAATGCCGAGGATAAAAAAGCCATCAGGCAGATGAAGGCCGAAAATGCCAAAGATGTGGCTAAAACAAAAAAAGCAATTAAAAAAGAAATGAATACAGGTAAGCTCGGGCATATAAGCCAAGTTACCGGAGCGGTTGTTGATGTCAGGTTTGATGATGTTAATGATTTGCCAGCGATTTTGACGGCTTTGACCTGCGATAATAACGGTCGTAATTTGGTGTTGGAAGTGGCTCAACACCTGGGTGAAAATGTGGTGCGCTGTATTGCTATGGATGCAACCGACGGTTTGGTCAGGGGGCAAGAAGTGGTTAATACCGGTGCGCCGATTGAGGTGCCGGTGGGACCTGAGATGCTTGGGCGTATTATCAATGTTATCGGCGAGCCGGTGGACGGAAGAGGCGAGATTAAAGCCAAAGAATATTATCCGATTCATCGTGAGGCGCCGGCTTTTGTTGATCAATCTACCGAAACGGAAGTTTTAACCACTGGGATTAAAGTTATTGATTTGTTGGAGCCTTATGCCAAGGGCGGTAAAATCGGTTTGTTCGGTGGTGCCGGTGTGGGTAAAACCGTGCTGATTATGGAGTTGATTAATAATATTGCCAAAGGACACGGCGGATATTCGGTGTTTGCCGGTGTGGGCGAGAGAACTCGTGAGGGAAATGATCTTTATAACGAGATGATAGAATCGGGAGTTATTGACCTGAAAGGCGATAAGTCAAAAACCGTGTTGGTTTACGGGCAGATGAACGAGCCGCCGGGAGCCAGAGCCAGAGTTGCTTTGACAGGGTTGAGTCAGGCAGAATATTTCCGCGATGAAGAACATCAAGATGTGTTGTTCTTTGTTGATAATATATTCCGCTTTACTCAGGCAGGATCTGAAGTGTCGGCTTTGCTCGGACGTATTCCGTCGGCAGTTGGTTATCAACCAACGCTGGGTACGGATATGGGCGCAATGCAAGAGCGTATTACCTCAACTAAAAACGGGTCTATTACATCGGTGCAGGCAGTATATGTGCCGGCCGATGACTTGACCGATCCGGCGCCGGCAACTACCTTTGCACACTTGGATGCTACAACCGTGTTGTCACGTTCTATCTCTGAATTGGGTATTTTCCCGGCGGTTGACCCGTTGGATTCAACCAGCCGTATTTTGGATCCGTCGGTTGTTGGGGAAGAGCATTATAAAGTGGCGCGCGGAGTGCAAGAGGTGTTGCAAAAATATAAGTCTTTGCAAGATATTATTGCTATTTTGGGTATGGATGAGTTGTCGGATGAGGACAGGCTTACAGTAGCTAGAGCGCGTAAAATTCAGCGTTTCTTGTCACAACCTTTCCATGTGGCCGAAGTATTTACCGGAACGCCCGGTGTGTTTGTTAAGCTGGAAGACACCATCAAAGGCTTTAAGGGAATTTTGGAAGGCAAATATGATGATATTCCGGAGCAGGCGTTTTATATGGTTGGTACAATTGAAGATGTTTTGAAAAAAGCCGAAGGTATGAAGGACAAAGCTGTTTAATTTAGGGAAGCGGAGCGATGAGTAAGGAAATAAATTTGACGATTGCGTTGCCGGCAAAGGTTTATCTGGAAGAGAAGGTTTCCAGCGTGGTTATTCCGGCGGTGAGAGCGGCTGTCGATATATTGCCCAACCGCGCTCCGAGTGTGTTTGTGTTGGATTTTGGCGTGTTGGAAATATTAAACGGCGACGGTTCGTTGAATAAACGCTTCTTTGTCCAATCAGGGATGGCCGAAATCGCGAATAATAACTGCAAAGTTTTGGTGCAGGGAATTGTGCCTTTCGGAGAGATTGATGTAAAAGCAGCGCAAAAGCAGGTGGGAACAGCTCAGAATGAACAAGAAAGGTTGTTCTATCAGATGATTCTTGATTATCAAAAAGGTATTCGTAAACGTTATTTACGGACGCTTAACTTGTTCTCGCGTAAGTCCGGACAACAGAAAACTTATGATGAGGTTATTTCTGATATTAAATATGACATTAGTGAACTGAGAAAAAGAAACGACGAAAGAGACGTTGCCGATAATAAAGGAGAATAGAAAATGTTTTTGGAAGCGGGACTTTTGACCAGACGCTCGGTGCGTCAGTTTGAAAAGGGCAAAAAAATAAGCAGAGAAGATTTTGAGGATTTGTTGAAAATCGCCATGTATGCACCATCGGGCTGCAATCGGCAGCCGTGGGAATTTGTGGTGGTGGAAGATGATGAAACCAAAGATAAAATAATGCAGATTCATTCTCATGCTTCATTCTTAAAAGATGCTTCGGCGGCAATTGTGGTTTGCGGCGACACCAATCAACAATTGGATGAAAACTTTTGGGTGGTTGATACTTCGGCCGCGGTCGAAAATCTTTTGCTGGCAATCCATGGTAAGGGCTTGGGTGCTTGCTGGTGTGCCATCTATCCTTATGAAGAAAGGATGAAAGAATTTCAAAAATTGCTTGGCTTGCCCGATAATGTTAAGCCTAATGCTTTGGTGGTGGTGGGATATCCTCTACAAACTCCGCCGCAACCCAAAGACAGGTTCAGAAAAGAAAAAATTCATTACGGAAAGTGGTAGTTAGAATAGCCTCCATCTTTGGAGGCTGATTTTTTGCTTGCAGAAAAGGCGATAATGTGATACATCAGCCGGAATTAGAAATATTTTTTATGTATAATTTTAAAAAAACTTTTTACGTATGGAAAAAAAGGATTTTAGGTTCGCAAAAGTGATTGTTGATTATTTTGCGGATAAAATTACAGCAAAGTTTTCGCTGGATAAACACTATAACAGAGTTGTGGCAATTGATGATGATGTATTCTCGGCTTTTGTTGCCGCGTGGTATTATCATCGTAGCAAACGTAAGTTTGGCTACTATCCCAAGGTTGATGCTATCGGAGGATATGGCTTGATGTCATCTAGGATTAATCCTAAAAAAGACGGAAAGCGAATCTCTGAGGCGGAAATGCTGGTTGAGGTATTGCTTAGACTTGGCGTTGCAAAAGAAGATATCGGTATTGTTTGCTCTGAAGGCACTAATACCGGACAGAATCTTGCAGCTTATACCAAGTTTCTCAAATTGGAGGAGGGTAAAACACAAAAAATTTTGTTTTGCACCACCAAACGGTTGGCCGGAAGATTGTGGCTGACGCAAATTCAACAACAACCACAGCTTGATGCAGACTATGTGTGGGCGGACAGCGATTTGGGTGAATGCCAGTACTACAACGGCAAAGGTTTAGCTAAAGGTTTGCCGTATCTGTCGGAGGTTGCGTCAATTTATGACAGATATATGCGTTATGCCTATCCTGAAGAGGGACAACCACAGTTTATGGCAAAATTGGATGAGAATTTGCCTTATGATGTGGTCAAAGCTGGTAAACATTTGTGCAAAAATTACAAACTTAAGATGCCGGAGTTTTCTTTTTTGAAATTGTGGCAATTTGCCAGGATGTATGTTGCTTTTTGGCGTTACAGATATATTTGTGTTAATAATTTGGATTGTAATGTCAAATTTTGGCAATATCGTTTGAACCTCAAATATGGAATGAAATTATAAAAAAGGGGGAATTTGTTATCAGACAAATTCCCCCTTTTGGGTTTAAATATTTACCAAACCTCTTACCATGGCATAAATAGCTGCTATGGCAATGATTACCAAAATTATGGCAAATACTTTTTCGGCACAGGTGAAAGCCTCTTCTTTGGGAGAGTTTTCTTTTCTGGCCCAAATATACACCGGAATACCAAGTGCAATAATTATAACCGCAAGCATTAGGTATTGCAGGCCTGCAGCATAAATCAGCCACAAGGCATACAAAGCTCCCATGATGGCAGTAAATAATGCGCCGGCGCGTTTATACATAATATTACCCGGGTATTCGCCGTCTTCGCACATTTTCCACAAATAGGCGCAAGAGGCAAAATAGGCAGGCAAAACCATTACGCTGGTGATAGACAACATGGTGTTCCAAGCATTGTTGGAAAAATAAACCAACAACAAGAACAGCTGCATGGCAACGGATGTTACCACCAAAGACACCGACGGGGCCTCGTTTTTGTTTTCTTTGGCAAAGGCTTTGGGAAATGTTCCGTCTTGGGCTGCAGCTTGCGGAATCTGGACGGTTACCATGGTCCAGGCAAGCCAGCTGGTTAATACCGATATTACAAGCCCAATATTCATTACCCAAGCGCCCCATTTGCCTACAGACTGCTCCAAAATGCCGGCGGTTGACGGGTTGGCAACTGCGGCCAGTTCTGATTGCGACATATAGCCAAACGGCAATAATGACAGCAAAATATAGATTACTAAACATCCCAAAAAGCCCAAAATGGTGGCCGGGCCGATATCCGATGCCGATTTGGCGCGATTGGACATGACAACGGCTCCTTCGATACCAATGAATGCCCACAAGGTTACCAGCATGGTGCTTTTGATTTGGGTGCTTAAATCGCCCAATTTGGCTTTGGTGGCGATGGCTTCGCCCCAGAAATCAAAATCAAATTTGTCGAGCTGGAACAAAACTGCCATGATGATGATAAACAAAACCAGAGGAACAATTTTTATAATTGTACCGATACTGTTGACGATACTGGCTTGTCTTACTCCTTTTAAGACTAAAAAGTTAAAGCACCAGATGATTATGGAGCCGCCAATGATTGATGCAAGGTTGTTTCCACCGGCAAAATAGGGCGGAAAGAAATAGTTGAGGGCATCCATGGTGATTACGGCGTAACCAACGTTGCCGCATACTTGGCAGAGCCAATATGACCAGCCAATGGTGAAGCCGGCATAATGCCCGAATCCGGCACGGCTGTAGGAATATATTCCGGTGGTCAAATCAGGTCGGGCCATGGATAAAATAGAAAAAGTGCGGGCAATAAAATAAATGCCGATGCCGGTAATTGCCCAAGCCAACAACACAGCTCCGGCAGAGGCGCCTGAGGCCATGTTTTGGGGCAGAGAATAGATACCACCGCCAATCATTGAACTGATGACTATTGCCGCCAAGGCCAAAATGCCAAGCCCTTTGGAAGAGCTTTTGGCTGCGTTATCAGAAGGTTTTGTGTTTTTCATGATATTATTTCCTTATATTAATTTTCGCGGAGCAACTCATAAAAGCGGCTCCGCGAAAGATAAAACAAAGACTTAGAGTTTGGCCGCCGGAGCGTGTTCAAAGTTCAAAAATCCCATAGCGGTTAAACTATAGCCAAATTGTTGCTTAATATTTACATAGTTATGCCACATTTGGAATTCGGAGTGCTTTTCAACTCCTCTGATATCCAATTCATGTTTTAGTGATTTGTTTAGCCACATTTCGGCATGGCCTTTGGCAATTTCATCGTCAATGTGGGTGTCAAAATATTCTACATATTCGGCAGCCCATCCGCCAATCAATTCGCCTTTTTTGTCTTTGCCCCAGCATACGCCAAGTCCGGTGGCAATGGCTTTGTGGTCATCACGGTTGGCTCCGTTGCCGGCCATAATAACCTCAAGCACTGCGCCATGTTTGAATTGGCTTACTATTTTGTCATTAATAGGGACGATTTTGCCAAATAATTCTTTGGGCAAAACTGATGTATAAGGTACAACATTGAAGTTTTCGATTCTGGCCTGCAATAGAGCCGAGTCGTAGCAAAATGTTTCAAAAGGTTGGGGCGGAATGCCGTCGTCGGCTTGTCCGGCGCCACCGGTGATAAACGCAAATGTTGGATAACGAACACCTTCAGTCATAGTAAATTCTCCTTATATTAGAATTAATTATTAAAGCAGCTTTGAAATTAAGCTGCTTTTTTAAGTATGCTCTACAAAGCTTCGTTTCAATAAAGGCAAAAAAATAACCCCCTTATCCTTTAAGATAGGGGGGTGATAAAAAGTATGATACTAAATCTATATCTCGCCGATATACATGCCTAATTCTTTGGCTGCTGAAACATATTTGCCTTTGACATCAACCAAAGTAGTGCCGGTTTTTACAACCTCGGGCAAGCTGACATAAGATACTTCGCCGTTTTTCCATATAACCATTTTGTTGTCCTCGCCTTTGTCCAAAAGCTCAACCGCGTTGGCGCCAAAAAGTGAGGCCAATAAACGGTCAAAGGCGACCGGAACACCTGAGCGCTGCAAATGTCCGAGTGTGGTGACACGAAACTGAAATTCGTTGTAGCGTTTGCTTATTTCATCGCATAGGTATTGCCCAATTCCACCATATATCGTTTCGCCGACCATGTTTTTGTTGGAGGTTACCGGAGTGCCGTTTTCGGTCTTTAGCCCCTCGGAAACAACAATTACGGCATGATTGCGGCCACGGCGTTTGATTTCTTTTAGTTTGTTGATAATGCCATCAAGATTATACGGAATTTCAGGAATTAGGCAAACATCGGCATTGCCTGCCAAAGCAGAATGAAGGGCCAGGTGACCGGCGTCACGCCCCATAACCTCTACAATCATGGCGCGATTGTGCGAACGTGCCGTTAATTCTAAGCTGTCAATGGCTGTCGTGCAATATTGTACCGCAGTTTGAAAACCAACCGAGAATTCGGTAATCGGAGTGTCATTATCAATTGTTTTGGGAATGCCAATAATTTTTACTAGTGAGCCTTTGCACATGTTGGATACAATATTCATGCTGCCGTCACCGCCAACAACGATAATGGCGTCAAGACCGAGCTCTTTTACACCAATGGCAAAACGTTTGGATACTTCTTCAAGGGATTCGATACGTAATCCTTTGTTTAGAGATCCAAGATACGAACCACTGAGCCTTGGCCAAGGAGAATCGCTGAAGTTGCTTATGGTTAAAACTTCATAACGATGCGGCTTTTCGGTAATGCCTTCAGTTCCATCTTTAATGCCATATACTTCCCAACCTTTTTTGGTTGCTGCTTCTACAACCGCACTAATGGTTGCATTGAGCCCGGCACAATCACCGCCGGAGGTAAGTACTCCTATTCTTTTGATTTTACTCATTCTTTAAAGACTCCTGCTTTTCAAGTTGCATTATTTGTCGTTTTGGTGTATACTAATACAGATTTAAGAAATATTTTCCAGAAAAAAATGTACTTTAATAAGATTTTTTTAGCGAAAGGATATTAATTTTATGTTAAACCAGAACCAAAAAGCTCGTTTGTTACAACAGCTTTGTGAGTTGAAGCTTGAGGAGCGTCGTGTTCGCTCAGATATTCGTCATTTGGTTAAAGATAATCGAACAATCGATTTCTTTAAGGCTAAGCAGTTAAATAACCTTAAATCCGGTGTAAGGCAGAAGATTAAAACAGTTGAAGCAAAAATTATGCCCAATATTATTGCTTAAACAACATAAAAAGTGAGTTTTATTAAAACAAGGGAGAAAATATGTGTTATTTTCTCCCTTGTTTTTTTAGTTTTCAAGCCCAAGCAGTCGATATTTAATTCTTACATCCATATCTTTGGCATAACTGTCAATCAGTTCTGAGGCCATGCTTTCTTCCAGCTCATGACGCATCTCGGTGTTGATGTTGTCTAGCTGAGATTGGCTCTCGGAAACAAGGTGGTTAATTATCCTTACTGGAGTAACGACAGTTGTTGTGCTGCCTGAGGATAGAATTTTATACTCGTTTAACGGTGTTTGATAGGCTTCAGCTAACTGTGCAGAATTAAGTTTAGCAAAGGATTCACCGCGCTTTAAAGGTTTGGTAGTTGTTAGCTTGAGATTAAAACGTGATGCTATGTCGGCTAGCCCATCACCGTTATCTAGATTGGCAACAATGTCGTTTATAATCTCTTGGGCAATGGCTGATTTTTCGTTTTCAGTCCAGATTTTTATAATTTCTGGACGAACGGAGGCCAAATCTTTGATGTGGGCATCTTCAATCCCGGTTACGGAGGCAAAGATAAAACCATCATCGGTTTCAATGGTCTGACTTACTTCTCCTTCATTGTAGGAAAAAGCTGCATCCAAAAAGTCAGGCGATGCCACTAAAGAAGAAAAATTTTTGCCGCTTAAAGAAGTATAACTGCCATCTTCTTTGAGTCCCTTTACGGTGTTGAGTTTGGTGTTATATCGATTGGTTATGTCGGCAAGAGTGGCCCCGGCACCTATCATGTCTTCAATCTCGGTAATTGTATTGAAGGCATAATCATAGGCTTGTTCGTGCCGCAGAGTGGTGACAATCTTATTCTTAACCGCAGAAAGAGGGGTTTCTTTCTTGGGTGTTATTTTGACAATTTTAAGAATATGCCAGCCGAATTCAGAGTTAATCGGTCCTACGATTTGGTTTAGTTTAGCATCAAAAACATCTTGTGATAACTCGGGCAAAAGCGAATCGGCTGTTACCGTACCAAGATTGGTGGTATTTTTGTCTTGATTGGCTTTTTGAGCGGCAATAAGGTAAAAATCTTTGCCTTGGTTTAATTCTGATAAAGCAGCTTCAGCTGTTTCTTCGTCATCAAATACCATTTGTAAAACATTGCGTTGTTCTGGTATTACATACTCAAAAATATTGGCTTGATAATAGGCTTCTATTTCATCTTCATCGGGAGTGATGTCTGATGCTAAGTCGGATATCTTCAACTCAATAAACGAAACATCGCGCTTCTCAGGTTCTTCAAATTGCGGTGCAAAGTCTTCGTAATATTGCTCTATCTCTTCTTGAGAAATGTCCCGATCTATTTTTAATTCTTGAGGGTCAATCGTAACATAACTAAAGATTTTTTGCTGGTTTTCTATTTGCGCAATGTAGCTGTTCATAAAACTTGGAAACGCAATGTTCTCTACCGGAGAATATACCAAATGACGGCTCAGGATATTTTTGCGCAAATTGTCAATGTATTCTTGCTCGCTCATGTCAAAATATGAAAGTTGGCGACGTAAAAGCTCAGGGTTGAATTTGCCGGATGCATCCATAAACTCAGGCTGAGTGGCTATGATCTGCTCAATAAGCTCGTCGGAGATACTGGCACCTTTCTTCTCGGCCTCGCGGGCAATAATCATGTCGGTAACATTTTGCTTTACAAGCGAGGTTAGAATGTCTTTACGCATGTTGTCGTCAATGTCAATATCTTCGCCAAACATCTTTTGCGATTTGCGGATGCTGTCTTGAAGCTTGGAGTTCATTTCATCTTGCATTATCTCTTTGTCGTCAACCTTGATTACCGCACGGTTCTTGCCTGCCGATGTAACATAGCCCGAAATTCCGAATAACGACATAAAACTAAGAGCCGTTAGCGCCAAAATGGCTTTGGTTAACCAAGAATCCTGATATTTTCTTATTTTGCTTATCATTTTATTATATTCCTTAAAATAACGAGAAGACACTTATAATTGTCGCTGATTATAATAGCTTTATTATTTTATACAACTATTCAAATATTGGTGTTGAAAAGTTTTTTTGACTATGATAGAAAAATGGTAATTTGATGATAATAAAATAAAGAGGATTTGAATATGGCTCGTAAGATGATGATTGCCGGTAACTGGAAAATGAACGGTCTTTTGGCCGATGGTGTTGCCTTGGCTCAAAATATAAAGGCTGATGTTAAAGCAAAGAAAAGAAATTGCGAATTTGTGGTATGTCCTCCGTTTACTTTGCTTGGTGCGGTTAAAAAAGCCTTGAAAGGGTGCCGGGTGGCTTTGGGAGCTCAGGACTGCCATTTTGAAGAAAAGGGTGCTCATACCGGCGATATTAGCCCAGAAATGTTGCTTGATTCCGGTTGTGCTTATGTTATTTTGGGGCATTCGGAGCGTCGGGCCGATCACGGAGAAACAAGTGAATTGGTTTGCAAAAAAGCCAAGGCTGCACATAAAGCTGGTTTGAAAACCATTATTTGTATCGGCGAGACCTTGGCTCAGCGTGAAAAAGGTGAAACTATTGATGTTTGCTCAAAACAAATATTGGAATCGGTACCAAATGAGGCAACTGCTACAGACACAGTAATTGCTTATGAGCCGGTTTGGGCAATTGGTACGGGCAAAACTCCTACAGCGCAAGATGTTGAAGATGTTCATGCCGCAGTACGCAAAGTATTGGCTAAAAAATTGGGCAGAGCGCAAGCTAACAAGATGCGCATTTTATACGGCGGCTCGGTTAAACCGTCAAATGCCAAAGAATTGCTGTCGCTGCCGGACGTTGACGGCGGACTTATCGGCGGTGCAAGCCTGAAAGCTGCTGATTTTATGGCAATTGCCGATAATGCAGGTTGTTAATTGATTTAGTTTTGAGGAAAAAATAATGGGAACAGTTTTATTGGTTATTCATTTGTTGGTTTGTATTTTTTTGGTGGCTTGCATATTAATGCAGCGTTCTACCGGCGGTGCTTTGGACGGGCTGGGCGGCGGCTCGGGAGCCTCCAGCTTCTTAAGCGTCAGAGGAACGGGAAATCTTTTGACCAGGACAACGGCTATTTTGGCAACGATGTTGTTTGTTACCAGTATTTCGCTTGCATTGTATTATCGCGGTGAGGCAAAGCCAAGAGAATCGTTGTTGGATAAAGCGGCGGCAAGCCAAAGTGTTCCGGCGCAACCGTCTGCTCCGGAAGCTCCGGTGGCCGAAAAGTAATGGCAAAAAAAATGAAAATAACGGAGGCATCTTCTCAAAAAAACAGAGAAGGTGCCTCTATCACTTTTAAATCATGAAAATAGGAACTTTTAAAATGTCTGAAAATACCAAATTTATATTTATTACCGGCGGTGTGGTTTCGTCTTTGGGAAAGGGGCTTGCTTCGGCCTCGTTGGCCTCGATTTTGCAGGGGAGAGGGTTTAAGGTGAGGATGCGCAAGCTTGACCCGTATCTTAATGTGGATCCGGGGACGATGAGCCCTTATCAACATGGTGAAGTTTTTGTTACCGATGACGGTGCCGAAACGGATTTGGATTTGGGACATTATGAAAGATTCTCAGGTGTGCCGTGTCATAAGACCGACAGTATTACCACCGGCAAAATTTATCAGAGAGTGATTGATAAAGAGCGTCATGGCGACTATTTGGGGGCGACAATTCAGGTTATTCCGCATGTTACCAATGAAATTAAGAGCTTTATTTTATCAGACATTACCGATGAGGATTTTGTGTTGTGTGAAATCGGCGGAACAGTGGGCGATATTGAGGGACAGCCTTATTTGGAGGCTATTCGTCAGGTGGCATATGAGCTGGGTAGAGAAAGGGCGATGTTTATTCATGTTACGCTATTGCCCTATATTCCGACAGCAGGGGAGCTAAAAACCAAGCCGACTCAACACTCGGTTAAAAAGTTACAGGAATATGGTATTCAACCGGATATGTTGCTTTGTCGCTCGCAGATGGCTATTCCGCAAAATGAAAAACGCAAAATTGCTTTGTTTTGCAATATAAGAGAAGAAAATGTCATTACCGCGCTTGATGTCAGTAGTATTTATCAGGTGCCGGTGGCGTATTCAAACGAAGGAATGGACAAAGCCGTATGCAAACATTTTGGGATTGAATGCTCTAAAGAGCCTGATTTGAGCAAGTGGGAAAAAATTCTTGATAATTTGCGTCATCCTGAAGGCGAGGTCAGGATTGCGGTGGTGGGCAAATATGTCAAGCTGCTGGAAGCCTATAAATCCTTGAATGAGGCATTAACGCACGGAGGAATCGCTAACAAGTATAAGGTTAAGGTTAAATGGATTGATTCTGAAGTGTTGGAGACGGAATCGGTTGAGGAGCATTTGAGCGATGTTAGCGGAATTTTGGTGCCGGGCGGTTTTGGCCAACGCGGAACTGAGGGGAAAATTGCCGCCATCAAATATGCTAGAGAGCACAAAATTCCATTTTTGGGGATTTGTTTTGGTATGCAGATGGCGGTTATTGAAACTATGCGTAATGTCGCAGGGATTAAAAATGCCGGAACAACCGAGTTTAGCCCTGATTGTGAACCTGTGGTTGGGTTGATGACCGAGTGGGATAAAGAAGGTGCTAAAGAAATCCGCCACAAAGACGGTGATTTGGGCGGTACGATGCGCCTGGGGGCTTATGAATGTGTGTTGGCGCCAAACTCGTTGGTGGCTAAGATTTATGGCAAAGAAAAAATATCGGAAAGACACCGCCACAGATATGAGGTTAATATGAAATATGCCGATACACTAAAGCGCTCTGGTATGGAGATTGTCGGTAAGTCGCCGGACGGTAAATTGCCGGAGATTGTTGAAATTAAAGACCATCCGTGGTTTATCGGTGTGCAGTTTCATCCGGAGTTGAAGTCAAAGCCGTTTGATCCGGCACCTTTATTTGTGTCTTTTGTGAAGGCTGCTATTGACAAAAGTCGGCTGATTTAATAAAAATCTTCCGTTTGAAATAGTTGCAGGAAAAAATAAAGATGAAAAGAATATTTTTCTGGGCATTGTTTTTGTGCTTGATGACCGGAAGAGCTGAGGCTGATTGGTTTGAGGAGTGGAGCAAGCAAACTTGGGAAGAGGCCAAGTATGTGTGGCGGGCCGATCACTATGATATGTATGTGCCGCTTTATGCCTGGCATAACAGATGGGCTTATGATGATGACCATATTGCCAAATATAATGAAAATGCTTTTGGTTTTGGCTTGGGCAAATCGGTTTATGACGAGGAAGGTAATTGGTATGGCCTATATGCTTTTGCGTTTAAGGATTCTAACTATGAGCTGGAGACGGTGGCGGGTTTTGCTTATCAAAAAAATTGGGATTTGGATGCCGATGGCGACTGGAAAGCAGGTGTCGGCTATACTATTGGGATGACCCAAAGGGAAGAATATGCTTATATCCCAATCCCGATGCCGCTACCGATTGCCGGAATCGAATATAAAAGAATCGCTTTGCAGGGGGCATATGTGCCGGGGTTGAAAAATTTTGGCAATGTGGCATTGTTTTGGGTGAGATTTAATTTGGATTAAAAAAAGAAAAGCCGACTTTTGAGGAATAATATAAAAAATTTAGACAGGGTGTAAAAAAAGCTTGATTATTTTTGTTTTGTGCTTTATCTGTTAGGACAGCTTTATTGATATAAAGCGGCCATGGCGGAATTGGTAGACGCGTAACGTTGAGGTCGTTATGGGCTAAGCCCGTGGAAGTTCAAGTCTTCTTGGCCGCACCAAAATAAAGCTTTTTTTATGCCCGACGGAGACGCCATCGATTTGTTCTTTATTTTTTTCTTATAGTTAGAGGAGGAGGTTAAAGCTTATGTTTAAGGTTTCAAAGACAGATGCTAACGGAAAACTCTTGAAACTGAAGAAAAATAGGCTTTATCCAGGCTCGTGGATTAATCTTATCAATCCGACAAATGAAGAATTGGAAAAACTTTCGAAATGGATTGATTGGGATGTGGATACCCTGAAAAGTTCGTTGGATATTGATGAGCGCTCGCGTATTGAACACGAGGGCAATAATTTTATGGTGATTGTCAATTTGCCTTTGTTGGATGATGACGGTCATTTTGATACTTTGCCTTGTTCGATGATTTTTACGCCTAAAAATTTTATAACTCTTTGCTCCAGAGAAAACAGAATCTTGGGGGCTTTTACCAAAGCAACCGCCAGTACTTTTGATACTAAGAATAAAACAGGGTTGATGTTAAGTATTTTGTATAAATCGACTCAGTTTTATTTGCGATATTTGAAGATAATTAACCGCAAAACCGAATCTATAGAATATAATTTGCGTAATACTACCAATAATGAGGAATTGTTTTTGTTGATGGAGATCCAAAAGTCGTTGGTATATTTTACAACGGCGTTGCGCGATAATCAGTTGGTGTTGCAAAAACTTTTGCGGATGATTAAGGTTAAGACAATTAATAATCTGGTGGCTTTCAGCGAAGATGATATTGATGTTTTGGAAGATATTATGATTGAAAATAAACAGGCAATAGAGATGGTTGATATGCACAGAACCATTTTGGAAAGTATGATGGATGGTTTTGCCTCGGTTATCAATAATAATGTTAACCAAGTGATGAAATTCTTGGCGGCAATTACGATTATATTGTCTATTCCTACGATGTTGGCAAGTTTTTGGGGAATGAATTTAGGTGTACCTTTGACCAGAAGTGAATATGGGTTTTGGTATGTAGTGGCAACGTCTGTTTTGCTTACTGTTTTGGTTATTTTGTTCTTCCGTAAGAAAAAAATGTTTTAGCAAAAATTGCTTTTTTGTGCGTATCTTTTTGCAATGGCTTGAGCCTGTGTGTTTTTTGGCTTAGTATTTGGGACAGTTGTATTTTGATTTAGGGATATGATAAAGTGTGGTTAGGTTTGATTGTGGCATTGACGGTTGTGGTGTTTGATCAATGCAGTAAATATTATATTTTATGGTTTTTGGGAAATGGCGCATATTTTCCGCTGAGTGATTATTTTAATATTGTAAGAGCTTGGAATACGGGAGTGAGTTTTTCGATGCTCAATAATTACGGTAATATCGGAGCTTGGATTTTATCTATAGTGGCGATGATTATTGTGGTAATGTTGTTTTGGTGGCTTAGGAAAGAAGATAATCGTGTATTGCAGATTGCGTTGGGACTGATTATGGGTGGCGCAATCGGTAATGTTATTGACAGATTGCGCTTTGGTGCGGTGTTTGACTTTTTGGATTTTCATATAGCGGACTACCATTGGCCGGCTTTTAATGTTGCAGATAGCTGTATTTGTGTCGGCGCAACGATAATTATTGTTGAAGCAATTGTAGCAAAAGTGAAAAAAGAGAGGGAAAAATGAGAATTTTTGTAATGATTTGTTTGGTGGCCGGGTTGGCGGCTTGTTCCAATATGACTAAAGAAAAACTGGGTATTGCCAAAGAACGGCCAAATGAAAATTTGGTGGAAGAAAGAGCACCTTTGGATTTGCCGCCGGAGTTCGATTTGCGGCCGATAGTTGAGCCCAAAGCTTAGAGTATGGAATATTGCGCTTTGATGAAAAAATTTTTGTTTGTAATATTGATGATTTTTGGCCTGTGTTTGTCTTTTGAAACACGGGCTGAGAATTTTAATATAAAAGAATTTTATCTTGATAACGGCTTGCAGGTAGTAGTGATTGAAAATCACAAGGCGCCGATTGTGCAACAAATGTTGTTTTATAAAGTCGGCGCTGTTGACGAAAAACCGGGACAGGGCGGTATTGCTCATTTGCTGGAACATTTGATGTTTAGAGGAACAGCAAAAATTGAAGGACAAAAGTTTAATCGGGTGTTGGAGCAAAATGGCGCGGAGAGCAATGCTTTTACGGCACAAGATGTGACTGCTTATTATCAGCTGCTTGATATCAGCAGACTTGAGCTTGCCATGTTTTTGGAAGCAGACAGGATGAAGGGGCTTGATATCAGCAAGGAAGGTTTTGCAACCGAGCGCGATATCGTGTTTGAGGAACGGAAGCAAAGAGTTGATAATAATCCTTTGGCAATATTTATGGAAAGTGCGAGGGCTGCATTATGGCAAAAGCATCCTTACGGCAATCCGGTAACCGGAGAGGATGACGAAATTAAAAATCTGACGCGTGATATGGCGGTTGATTTTTATAAGACTTACTATGCCCCAAACAATGCCGTGTTGGTATTGGCAGGAGATGTTGATGCAGATGCGGCTAAGCGGCTGGCTCAGAAATATTATGGGAATATACCTCAGTCGGAATTTGAGGCAACGCAATTTGAGAAGTTGCCAGAAAAATATGAGGCCAAACTGACAATGGAATTGCCAGAGGTGAGAGTGGGCAGGTTGGTTAGAATGTATGCCGCCCCATCGATTAATGTTGAGCCAGAAATGGTGTATGCGCTGGATGTTTTGGCCGAATATTTGGCGGGAGATGAAAATGCGGCTATGTACCAGGAATTGGTATTAAAAAGTAAAACGGCGGCGAGTGTTGAAGTAAGTTATGATGGAATTGCCAGAAGCTATGGAAGTTTTGTATTGGCGGTGGTACCAAGCGGGGATATGAAATCTGATTTTGAAGATAAGATCGAAAGAGCGTGGAGAAAAGCAATCAGCAATCTGACAAAAGAAAAAATTGATAAAGTTAAGCAAAAAATGTTGGCTGATTTGGTTTATTTGCAAGATAATCCGGCATCTTTGGCACAAATTGCGGGTTATATTGCGGCAAGTGGAGGCAAATTGGAGTATTTGCAAACTTATGCAAACAAAATAGCCTCGGTTACGGCAGAAGATGTGAGAAATGCGGCCGAATATTTGCAAAATAGGACGCCTAAGGTAACCGGAATTTTGTATCCCGAAGGAGAGTTCAGAAATGAGTAAACGCCCGGCATATTTGAAAAATAAGCATAGTTCTTATTGGGTGATATCGGCTTTGTTGGCGGTGTTGATTTGGGTGATGTTCGGGTATACAACAAGCGAGATAGAGCTTAAGAGCCTGGTTGATAATTCGGAATTTAGGGGCAGAACTTTTCAAGGCAGAGTGCAAGAAATAGCTGTGCCGAAAAGCAAAATATCGGCCTATTTTATGAAAGAAGAAACGGCACCTTTGGTGGCGGTGAGTTTTGTGTTTGACAAATCCGGAAGTGCTTATGATAGCGAAGATAAACAAGGTATGGCGGTTTTGGCGGCAGCTACGTTGAGCCAAGGAGCCGGAAAAATCAGCGCTGATAGGTTGCGTGATGAGATGGCGTTGAAGGGAATTAAAATTGCTTTTGAGGCTCAAAAAGATGTGTTTAGCGGAATAATTACGGCTCCCAAGCAAAATATTGATCAGGCGGCGGAATTTTTGCGGTTGATATTTGCTTATCCGAGATTTGAAAGAAAATATGTCGAAAGCTCAAAAGCGCAGATGTTGCAATCACTTGCTGCCGAAAAAGAAAATCCGCAGAAAGAGTTGTGGCTTGAGTTTGATAAAAAAATTTACAAACAGCATCCGTACGGACGTAATCCTTTGGGGAATGCCAATACAATTGAGCAAATAAGTAGGGAAGATTTGAGGTCGTTTGTTAAAGAGCGTTTGGCAAAAAATAATTTGTATATCGGGGTAGCAGGAGATTTGACCGGAGAAGAGGTTGCGAATGTGATTGAAAAAATGTTTGGGGTGTTGGCGGCGGAAAATAATTTGTTGCCGCTTGAAAATGTTGCTATGGATTGGCAACAGAATGAGCTTGAAATCCAAAGAGACGGCGGGCAAAATATTGCGGCTTTTGTGATGCCTGGGACTTGTCGCAAATGTGATGATTTTTATCCTTTGTATATGGCTAATTATTTGTTTGGCGGAGCAGGGCTTAATTCAAAACTTAATCAGCAAATCAGAGAAAAAGAAGGTTTGACTTATGGGGCTTATTCGGCTTTGGCGATTTATGATAAAGTTGATTTGATAATTGCGGGTTTTTCGGCAAGCAAGGAAAAGTATGCCAAAGCCAAAAAAATGTTTGCCGAGCTGAGAGATAAATTTGCCAAAGAAGGTTTTAATGAGGATGATTTGGCGGCGGCGAAAGAATATTTGACTGCCTCTTATAATTTACGTTTTGCTTCAACTGCAGAAATTGCCGAAATGTTGGCATATATGCAAAAATATGATTTGGGGATAGACTTTTTGCAAAAACGTAATGAGTATGTCGAAAATGTTAGTTTGCAGCAGATGAACAATGCGGCTGAAAAGTATTTCGGAGCAGGCTTGTTAGTAGCCGAGATCGGAATTTTTGATGAAGGAGAAAACTGATGTTTGGTTTGGATAAGGAAATAAATAAGTCGAGAGCTTGGAAAAGGCTTGAAAAACACGCCAAAAAAATGCGCAATGTGGAAATGCGTGATATGTTTGCCAAAGATCCAAACAGAGCAAAAAAATATACGCTTACTCTTGGAAATATGACGTTGGATTTTTCTAAAAACCGAATTGATGAAAAAACGATGGCTTATCTTTTGGGCTTGGCAAAAGAAGCTAAAGTTATGAAAAAAATTGAACAGATGTTTAAGGGTGAAAAAATTAATGTTACCGAAAACAGGGCGGTTTTGCATATTGCGTTGCGCAATCAGAAAAATACGCCGATTTATGTTGATGGTAAAGATGTGATGCCTGAAATAACGAAAGTTTTGGCCAAGATTAAAGATTTTTCCGAAGCGGTAAGACTTGGCAAATTTAGGGGGCATACCGGTAAAAAGTTAATCAATATTGTTAATATCGGTATCGGAGGCTCTGATTTGGGGCCTAAAATGGCGGTTGAGGCGTTGAGGAAATATTGGGGCAAAAATATTAAATGCTATTTTATCTCTAATATTGACGGGACGGCTTGTGCTGAAGTGTTAAACAAGCTTGATCCGGAAACAACGTTGTTTATTGTTTGCTCTAAGACCTTTACGACAATAGAAACTCTTACTAATGCCAAAACCTGCAGAAAATGGTTGGTCGATGCGTTGGGTGAGCCTGCAGTTGCCAAACATTTTGTGGCGGTGTCGACCAATGCCGAAGATGTTAGAAAATTTGGCATAAATACGGAAAATATGTTTGAATTTTGGGATTTTGTCGGCGGCAGATATTCTATGTGGTCGGCAATAGGTTTGATTATTGCCATTGCCGTGGGGTATGATAATTTTGAGAAAATGCTTGCCGGTGCTTATGAGATGGATAAGCATTTTCGTAAGTCTGAGCCGGATAAAAATATTCCGATAATTTTGGCATTGTTGAGTGTGTGGTATAATAATTTCTTTGGAATACGCAATCATGTTGTGGTGCCATATGATCAATATCTGACCTATTTGCCGGCTTATTTGCAACAATTGGTGATGGAAAGCAATGGCAAGTTTGTTGATTTGGATAATAAGCTGGTTAAATATCAGACTTCTCCGGTTGTATTTGGTGGGGCGGGAACCGATGTCCAGCACTCGTTTTTTCAGATGATGCATCAGGGAACGTCTTTTGTGCCATGTGATTTTATTGTGCCAGCAATATCGCACAATGAAATCGGCGAACATCATGAAATTTTGCTTGCCAATGTTTTGGCGCAAAGCGAGGCTTTGATGAGAGGCAAAACAATTAAAGAGGCAGCAGAGGAACTCAAAGAAGCAGGCAAGTCAAAAGAGGAAATTGCTTTTCTTAAAAGATACAAAAGTTTTAAGGGTAATCGGCCGTCGAACACAATCGTATTTAAGAAGATGGATCCTTATACTTTGGGAATGTTGGTGGCTATGTATGAGCATAAAACTTTTGTCGAAGGTATCATTTGGAATATTGATTCGTTTGATCAGATGGGAGTTGAACTTGGCAAGCAGATGGCTTTGAAAATATTGCCCGAATTACAGGGAAACAAAGAAAATGCAGCTCATGATTGTTCAACCAAAGCTTTAATCAACCTGATAAGAAAGCTTAGAAAATAATGACAATCAGAATTTTGCCTTCAAATCTTGTAAACCAAATTGCGGCAGGCGAAGTTGTCGAGAGGCCGGCTTCGGTAGTTAAAGAATTGGTCGAAAATGCTTTGGATGCCGGAGCTAAAACCGTTGAAGTATCGTTAAACGAGGGCGGAAAAACTTTTATAGCTGTTAGTGATGACGGTAAGGGAATGTCTAAAGATGAATTGAGTTTGGCGGTTGAGCGTCATGCTACTTCAAAGCTGCCGGATGATAATTTGTTTAATATATGCTTTTTTGGGTTTAGAGGAGAGGCATTGCCTTCGATTGCATCTGTGGCAAGAATGAACATAACCACACGCCAAAAAGAAGATGATTGCGCTTGGAAAATAACGGTAG
>CASDRW010000094.1 GCA_949283275.1 uncultured Pseudomonadota bacterium | reverse complement strand
TTGAAAAAAGAGAATTTGGACAAGTTGATGCGCGCGGTATTCAAGGTTTATGATCGTTGGAATGTTAGAATCCCGACATCGCCGCTTAATCAATGGTTTGCCGATATTTTGGATAATAATCCGCCGCCTTTGGGCAAAAACAAACGACGGATTAAATTGCGCTATATTACCCAAGCCAAGACCAGACCACCGGCATTTTATATTTTCTCAAGCAATCCCGAGGGATTGCCAGATTCTTATTTGCGTTATTTGGTCAACAGTCTGCGCGAGACTTTTGATTTAGGCGGAATTCCGATTAGAATTACCGTGCGCAAAACCGGAAACCCCTATGCCGAAGATAAGAAGAAATAGTGATTCGTGGCAGATTTATTTTAAAAATGCAAAATAAAAAAGGCTTGACTGCGGGAGGATAAAAAAATATCTTTCCTTTTAAGAGCCTGCGTGGGCTCGGAGCTTTCGAAAGCTCTTATAGCGTACGGTGCTGGGATATGGCATCGTTATACCTTGTTTTGAGGTAGAATATATCCCCGATGACATGGTTTTTTATGGTCGGGGAGCTTTTAACGTATGTTCAGGGCCTTGGCCTAAAGGTTAGAAGAGTCATGTTACGCTATATGATTTTCGAACTCTCCGACCGCCTCTTAAAAAGGGTGGTCTTTTTTTAACCAAAAATTTTTGAGGGGAGTTTTAAGATAATGAACTTAAAGAAAATTATGCGCTCTCAAATTGCGCCGCAACTGATAAATTTGCGCAAGGAAAAGGGCTTGAGTGTCCAAGACGTGGCCTTACAAACACCACTATCGATGAATATGATTGTGCTGATGGAACAAGGCAAGCCGCTTGGTGTCCGCCACTATCAACGTCTGCTCAAATTTTATGGCAAAGAAATGGCATTTTGTATCAAAGACTTGGAATAAAAATCATCCCTCCTCAAAATATTCGGGGAGGGATAAAATTTTAGGCTTTATGATTTGAGCGCTGCTTCTTCCCAGCTCTTAAGCCCGATTTCTTCCCAGTTGAGCGGTATTTTGTCTACAATGCTGATATCGGCAATGTAGGCATCTTTGATATTTTCTAAAACCGTCTCGACAACAATAACCTCTTTGGCTTTGCGAAGTTTGTCCCGGACTTGCGGGTTGACATAGTCCAAAATTATTTTTTCATTAGCCGAGCGGATAAATACCGCGTGGTCAAATCCGTCATAAATAATCTTGGGGGATAAAGGCGCATTGGACTTGGCTTTGATATAAATATATAAAGCTCCGGCCGCGTCCTCGGCAATGTAATATTCTTTTTCCGTGCGATAATCAGACATTATGAACCTCTCTTCTATCTGATGCGACAAGTATGAGATATATTACAAACAAAATATTTAAGTTTTAATTAACTACCATTTTATCATGTTATCAAGCCAGGCTGATACAAAATCAAGCCTCCTGTTTTGATAGTCAAGATAGTAGGCATGCTCCCATACATCTACACAAACCAATGGTTTGCCAAGCCCCAAAGAAATGGGATTGTCGGCATTGGAGGTGGCAACAATATCTATTTTGCCGTCTTTTTCCACCGCCCAGCACCAGCCGCTGCCAAACTGCCCAACCGCTTTGGTCTTAAACTCTTGCTTGAAAGCATCGTAAGAGCCAAAATTTTGCTCAATTTTTGACATAACCTCTTTTGAGGGCATAACAGCTCCTCCGGCCGATAACGAACGCCAGAAAAATTCGTGATTGAAAACTTGGCCGGCATTGTTATAGATGGCTTTGTCTTCATTGTGCTTAAAGCTTTCGGCAATAATCTCGGGTAAGGACATTTTTTCATAGACCTTGCCAACAATAAGCTCATTTAACTTGTCCAAATAAGCCTTGTAGTGCTTGCCATAGTGAAACTCCAAAGTCCGTTGCGACATATATGGCTCAAGCGCATTAAGCGCAAAAGGCAATTGCTTCATTTCAAACATTTTGCTTCTCCTCTAATCTTGGTGTTTTTTGATATATGCATTGGTTCCGATTTCATCAAGCATTTTTTGCTCTTTGGCATCAATTTCTTTTTGTTTGCGTTGGCGGCGGTTTTCGTCAACTATCGAATAGGTCTTTTGCTCTTTGAAAATATCGGCCATGATGTCTCTTAATTGATCAATTTTGGCTTGGGTGTCGCGGATTTGCTTTTCTAAGCGGCGGCGCTTTTTTAGGTATTGCTCGGTATAGGCGCCAAAATCACAAAGACCGGGATTGGCCGCGACAAACTCTTTTTCCTGCTCATAGTTTGAAATAAGCTCTTTTAAGTTTTTTTGCAGAGTTTCTTCGCGCTCAAGCTCAATTACCAAAAGACGACGCTTCTCATCCAATTCAAATTTTTTGATGCGTTCCAATGTGGCTAAAGAATTGCGCATATCTTACCTATTCTTCCGGAACATAGGGCGTTGCCAAAATGGCTGCCAACATCTTGTAACATTCTTCAAGGGTAAATTTTTCTTGTTTGCCCTGGGATAAAAATTCTTCCAACATCGGATAGTAGAAAATGGCCTCGTCAACCTCGCGG
>CASDRW010000093.1 GCA_949283275.1 uncultured Pseudomonadota bacterium | reverse complement strand
GGAAAATGATCCGCTGTTTTTTGAGCTGATGAACAGCTCAAGGCAGGCTCCTTGCGAGGCCTCGGAGGCTGATGCCATTACTTTTGCCGCCTCGGAGCTGTCCGGAGTGTTGAAAAATGTCAGAGCTATCGTTAGCTATTCATCATCAGGATTTACGACCTTTTTGACCGCGCGCGAAAGACCAGCATTGCCGATTTTGGCGTTGTCGCCGGATATTAAGGTGGCTAGACAGATGGTGTTGGTTTGGGGAGTTAGACCTTGTGTGAACAAAGAAAGTTTTAAGGCTTTTGACAGTGTTGAAAAATGCGCGGCAAAACATGTTAAAGCTACCGGTTTGGCCAAACCGGGAGATCATATTATTATTACCGCGGGGTTTCCTTTGAATGTTAAAGGGAGAACCAATATGCTGCATACGGTTTGTGTTAAATAAAAAAAAAGGATGTTTGGATAATGCCCAGAGTAATTGTTTTGATGATGGACTCTTTTGGTATCGGCGGAGCGCCGGATGCCGCTGCCTTTGGGGATGAGGGTGCTGATACGCTTGGGCATATCGTTGATAAGTATGGGGATTTGAAAATTCCGAATTTGGTGAAAATGGGACTACTTGAGGCCGCAAACGAGGCAAGCGGCAATAAACGTCGGTTGGCTTTGGACGGAGCCAAAGTTAATCTGCCAGCAGCTTATGGTCATTGTCGCGAGATAAGTTTGGCTAAGGATACTTCATCAGGACATTGGGAATTGGCCGGAGTACCGGTTGAAAAACCTTGGGGGTATTTTAGGCCGGAATATCCGTCGTTTCCCGAAGAATTAATACAAAAAATTTGCCATAGAGCAGGACTGAAAGGTATTTTGGGTAATAAAGCCGCCTCGGGAACCGTGATTATTCAGGAACTGGGCGAAGAACACATCAAATCGGGAATGCCAATCTGCTATACCTCGGCTGATAGCTGTTTTCAGATTGCCGCACATGAAAAATATTTTGGGTTGGAGAGACTTTATGATGTTTGCCAAATTGCTTTTGAGGAACTAAAACCTTATAATATTGCCAGAGTTATTGCCAGGCCGTTTGAGGGTGAAAAAAACGGAGAGTTTGTAAGAACCAAAAACCGCCACGACTACTCGGTTAGGCCGCCTGAAAAAACTTTGCTTGATGTGGTGAAAGAAAGCGGCAAAAAAGTTATTGCCATCGGTAAAATAAGCGATATTTATGCCGGTTGCGGCGTTAGCGAAAAAATATTGGCCTCGGGTTTGCAAGAGCTGTGGGATAAAACTTTGAGCGCCGTGCAAACAGCGCCTGATAACAGCTTGATATTTACCAATTTTGTGGATTTTGATATGCTTTATGGGCATAGGCGCGATGTGGCAGGATATGCCAAGGCTTTGGAATATTTTGATGCCAGACTGCCGGAATTGGCCGCAATTATGAAAGAAGACGATGTGGCCTTGGTGGTGGCTGATCACGGAAATGATCCGACGGCTAAGGGAACAGATCATACAAGAGAGCAAATTCCGGTTATAATGTTTGGGCATAATATTAAAGCGGGCAATCTTGGCCAAAGAAAGACTTTTGCCGATGTGGGGCAAACCGTGGCAAATGTCTTGGGATTGAAACTTCGATGCGGAACTTCTTTTTATCAACGGAGCTAGACGATAATGTGGACGGCGCCCAATCTTAATCCTTTGAAACACTGCTTCTTCGGAGCAAAAGGAGGAGTGTCAAAGGGAATCTATGCCGGGCTTAATGTTAATACCAAAAGCGATGATGATATTGAAAACTTAAATCAAAATTTAAGTATTGTCGCGCAACGATTTGGTTTGAAAAAAGAAAATCTGTTGCTTTTGAATCAGGGAGTAAGTTCTGATGCGGTGTATGTAGAGGCACCAAGTCAAGATAAAATTTATGCTGACGGGGCGGTTACCGATAAAAAAGATATAATATTATGTATCAGAACCGCTGATTGTGCGCCGGTGTTGCTGGAAGATGATAAAGCCGGTGTAATAGGTGCGGCACATGCCGGGTGGCGCGGCGCCTATAAAGGAATTATTGAAAATGTTGTCGGATTGATGCTTGAAAAAGGAGCGGATATACAAAATATTGCAGCAGCGGTGGGCCCTTGTATTGCTCAGAAGTCTTATGAGGTTGATGAGGCTTTTTATAAACAATTTACAGATGATAATCTCAAGTTTGAAAAATATTTTGCTAAAGGAAAAAAACTTGGGTATTATCAATTTGATTTGGAAAAATTTTGTGTCGATAAACTTAAAAAATGCGGCATTAAAAATATTAAAGCATCAGGTCATGATACCTATGAAATGAAAAATAATTATTATAGCTTTAGGCGGTTTACACACCAGGGAATTGTTAAAAAACCAAAGTGTTTTGCTACCGAAATCTCGACAATCGTTTTGTGAAAGGATTGAAAATATGTCTCCTCTTGGTAAATTAACTTTAGCATTAATCGGATTACGCTTTTTGGGGCTTAACGGTTTGTTGGCCGGCTTGTTCTTGGGGCATATGCTGATTGATAAAACCTATTTAATACGCAAAATCGAACTGCTGATTAATAAGGCTGATGATGCTATCAGACTTAAACTTCCTTACAAATATTATCGTTATTATAACCGAATGGATGGTAATATTTGGGGAAAACTTTGGGGAGCAATCTTGGGCGCGTTGCTGTTTGGATTGTGGGGCTTTATTTTGCTGTTTATTGTCGGAACGGTGGTTTTTGATATGCCGCAAAATATGGAGATAAGACGAATTAAAAAAGATACCGATCATTTCTTTGATAACCACTGGGGGGCAATTTTGGGCTTGGTCGTCGGTTTTATGATGAGAAGCCCGTTGATTGTTTGCGCCGGTGTTATTTTGGGCTTTATTGCCGATTATCGGCGCTTGGAGGGGGCTAAGCTTATTCCGTTTCAACGATTGAGTTGTTATTGGCAAAAAATTAATCCCTTAAAACTGTGGCGTAATGCCTATGGCGGAGAACACCGCAAGTATTTGGAGGTGATGGCAGCGTTGGCAGCACATATCGCCGAGGCCGACGGCAAAGTTACGGCAAGAGAAAAGGAAGTGTTTAACCAGGTGTTTGCCGTAAAACAAATGCAGAAATCTTTGGTGGCTGATATTTTTAATACGCCGGCGAAACATTTGCGTAGTGTGGAAAAATACGCCCTTGTTTTGGAAGAACTGACCAGAATGAACGACGATTTGAAGGAAAGCTCGCTCGAAAATTTGTTTAAAATTGCCGCGGCCAACGCTGTCGTAAGTGCAAAACAGCTTGAGATGCTGAAACAGATTGCTGATATTATTAATTTGGATAATGGGGCGTTTGCTAAGCTTAAAAAGATTTTTTATAAAAAGCCCGTTAGTAAAAAATTGGCCAAATGTTATGAAGTGTTGGAGATGCCTCAAGATGCTTCTATGGAAGAAGTAAAGGCTAAATGGAAGAAGATGATTATGATTTATCATCCGGACAAGCTTGCCAAAGCTTCGGAGGCAGAAAAGAAAGAAGCAACCGCCAAGATGGCCGAGATTAATTTGGCTTATCAGGAAATTGTTAAGGCGAGAACTAAAAAATGAGGCGGAAATTACTGCCTTTTTGGAATGAGAGAAAAGCAAAAGTAAGCATGCTTGTGTTGCATGCGGTGGCTTTTGAGCCTAAAGAGGCAATAGAATGCTTTAGAAAATATGAGGTGAGCAGCCATTATATGATTGCTAAAGACGGCGAGATTTGGCAGTTGGTGGGGGAAAAGCATAGGGCTTGGCATGCCGGTGTTGCCAAATGGCGCGAGTTCAAAGAAGATATTAATTCTTGTTCTATCGGCATAGAATTGTGCTCTTATGATTTGGGGCAGACACCTTTTACGTCGGCGCAAAAAAAAGCTGCAACCGCTTTGTTACAAAAATTGGTAAAAAAATATAAAATAAAACCGGAAAATATTGTCGGGCATTCGGATATTGCACCGACGAGAAAGGTTGATCCCGGAAAGGCATTCTTTTGGCAAGAGCTGGCAAATGAGGGAATCGGCTGGTGGCCCAGACTTGAAGATGCCGATAAAATAAAAGAGGGCAAAATTGAGGATTTGTTGCAGATAATAGGTTATGACACTACCGATATACAAGCGGCAGCCTATGCCTTTTGCAGGCATTTTTTGCCAGGCAAAGTAAAAGATGAAACAGATGTGTCAAAAATGGAAAAAACAGTTTATCGAGCTGATAAAAAACTATTGGACGATGCCTTGTTTATAACAACACTTAAAGCCACGGCTTATAAATATTTGAGCGCATCTAAAACGCCTTGCAAGATATAGGCGGCGGCATTGGCATCGAGAATTTGTTTGCGCTTGGAACGCGACATATCAATTTCTTTTATCAAAAAAGATTCTACGGCTTTGGAAGATAGGCGCTCGTCCCAGAGCAAAAACGGCAAATTAAAAGCTTGGTCGATTTGAGCGGCAAATTGACGAACTGCTTTAGCTGTTTGCCCCTCAGTGCCGTCCATTTGCAGAGGAAGCCCACAGACGAATCCGCCAATACTTCGGTCAGCGACAACCTCTTTGATTGCAATAAGGTCTTTTTGCAGCGTTTGGCGATGGATAATTTTGATTGGATTGGCTGTCATCAACAATAAATCAGATACCGCCAGGCCAAGCCTTTTGGTGCCAAAATCAAACCCTAAAACAGATGTTTTGGGGCAAAGAAGTGATTTAAATTCTTTTAGGTTATTGGTAATCATAATTTCCTCTTTGGGTTTAAGAGTTAAACCAAAAGCCAAAAGAGTCAAGAAAGATATTAAATATTTGTGGGTGTTAATTGATTTTTCACCAACAATGTATAGTATCGTAGAACAATATGAAATTTTTGAAGGTAGAGGGCAAAAGACATGAGATGTAAATTTTGGGCTGTGTTGTTGATGGTGCTTGGTGTTGTGTTTGAAGCTAAGGCCGAGCTTGCCATTGATGTCAGCGGCGCACAACGCGATCCGATGCCGATTGCTTTGGCTGATATGATACATGACGGGTTTTTCTTGGGTCAACAGGGAAACAAAATCCGTGAGGTGATTGCGGCTGATTTGGAACGCTCGGGTTTGTTTAAAATAATTGACGAGGGAAGCTATATCCAGGAATTTACATCAATGAGCCAGGAGCCGGAGTTTGTGGATTGGAAAGCCATTAATGCCCAAGCTTTGGTGCAAAGCGAAATTGTTGCGGTTGATGAAAATAATCTTAAAGTGTCTTTTAGGTTGTGGGATGTTTTTGCTGAAAACCAGATGGCAGGGCAGTCTTATACCACAACCAAGGATAATTGGCGCCGGGTGGCTCATGTTATTGCCGATGCTATTTATGAGCGCCTAACCGGTGAAAAGGGATATTTTGATACGCGTATTGTGTATGTATCGGAATCAGGGCCTGCTACCAGAAGAATTAAGCGTTTGGCAATTATGGATCAAGACGGAGAAAATCATAAATTTTTGACCAACGGTGCGGCTATGGCTTTGACACCTAGATTTTCGCCAAACCTGCAAAAAATTACTTATATGTCCTATGCCAATAACACACCTCGGGTTTATATCTTGGATATTGAGAGCGGTGAACAAATGTTGTTGGGGAATTTTCCGGGAATGACATTTGCTCCGCAGTTTTCTCCGGATAGCTCAAAAGTGTTGTTGTCTTATGCCTCGGGCGGAAAAACCAATATCTATGAAATGGATCTTAAAACACGCAAAAGCAAAAGGTTGACTTATGGTAATGCAATTGATACAAGTCCTTCCTATTCTCCTGACGGGAGCCAGATTGTGTTTAACTCGGATAGAGCCGGAAATCAACAGCTTTATGTGATGAATGCCGATGGCTCAGATGTAAAACGCATAAGTTTCGGGACAGGAAGATACGCAACGCCGGTGTGGTCGCCCAGAGGGGATTATATTGCCTTTACCAAAATG
>CASDRW010000092.1 GCA_949283275.1 uncultured Pseudomonadota bacterium | reverse complement strand
CTAGGAAAATAACGGTAGCCGGCGGACAAAAATCGGAAATAGTGCCGGCGGCATATAAGCCAGGCACCCGGATTGAGGGGAGGGATTTGATTTTTGCCGCGCCGGCAAGGCTGAAATTTTTGAAATCAGCGGCTACGGAGACGGCAAATTGTGTTGATGTATTGCAAAGAATTGCTTTGGCTAATCCGGGGGGTTCGTTTGCGCTTTATGTTGACGGAAAAAAGAAATTTTATTATCCGTCCGAGGGAAAAGATTTGTTTGAGGCAAGATTAGAGCGTTTGGGTATGGTTATGGGTAGAGAGTTTAGAGATAATGCCATTTTGATTGAGGCTGAGCGTGAAAATCTTAAGATAAGCGGATATGTTTCGCTGCCAACTTTGAATAAAGCAAATTCTCTATCGCAATTTTTGTTTGTGAATAATCGCCCCGTCAGAGATAAATTGTTGCTTGGAGCCATAAGAGGTGCTTATCAGGATGTTTTGGCACACGGGAGATATCCGATGTGTGTGTTGTTTTTTGATTTGCCGCCTGAGGATGTTGATGTTAATGTGCATCCGGCTAAAGCCGAGGTGAGGTTTTATGATAATAATTTGGTCAGGGGGTTGTTGGTCTCGGCAATACGTAACGCTTTGGCTCGATCCTCAAACAAAACAGCCGATACACTTGATTTGAGCAAAATTGCATCATTTGAGAAGGTTGAGTGTTTGGCAGAGCCGGCATTTAATCCATCGCCGATTAAATTGGGTAAATATCAGAGTATTAATTTTTCTACTCAAAGGCAAACTGTATTGCCGGATTTGGAATATAAATTCTCGCTTAAAACAGAGACAGAACCAGAAACAGCGGTTAGTGAAGACGTGGGGCCTTTGGGGTTGGCAAAGGCGCAGTTTTGCGACACATATATTATTGCGCAGAATGAAGACGGTATTGTAATAGTTGATCAACACGCGGCGCATGAAAGAATTGTGATGGAAAAGCTGAAAGCATCTTTGACTGAAAATAAGCCGCAATCGCAGATGCTTTTGATCCCTGAAATTGTGGAGCTTGCCGCAGGAGAGAAAAATCGTATTTTGGAAGCGGCGCAAGAATTGGCAAAGTTGGGATTGGAAGTGGAAGATTTTGGTGTTACCGCGGTGATTGTGAGGGCTACTCCGGCGCTTTTGGGCGAGGTTAATGCGCAAGAGCTGGTTAAGGATTTGGCTGAACAAATGGCAGAGTGGAATAATGGGTTTGAGTTGCAGGATAAATTGCATTCGGTTTGTGCGACGATGGCTTGTCATGGTTCGGTGAGAGCCGGAAGGCGGCTTAGTATTGAGGAAATGAATCGATTGTTGAGAGATATGGAAAAAACACCTCATTCGGGTCAGTGCAACCATGGCCGGCCGACTTATGTCGAGCTGAAAATAAAAGATATTGCAAAATTGTTTGATAGGTAGGATTAGATTATGATGACGCCAGTATTTATGGAAGGATTTTTGGCCGCGGTTTGTGCCGGAATGTTTACCGGTTTGGGCGGATTATGTATTTTTTTGAAAAAACGCTATCTAAAATCGGAAATAAATCAATTTTTGAATTTGGCGGCAGGGGTTATGTTGGCGGCATCGTTTTTCTCGTTATTGGTGCCGTCGATGGATGATATTTTGGGACAGGGCGGTTGTTTGTATATGGAGGCATTGTCTTATGCGACTGCTTTGTTTGTTGGGGTGTTGCTGGTTTGGGGGCTTAATGTGGTGTTGCCGCACGAACATAATAATATGGGACGGCACGGGCCTAATTTTGATATACGCAAGGCTTGGTTGTTTATTATTGCCATAACACTTCATAAATTACCGGAAGGGCTGGCTGTCGGAGTGGCGTATGGGGCCGAAAGATTGATAAACCCGCTGTCTTTGGTTATTGGTATTGCGGCACATAATGTGCCTGAGGGGTTGACGATTGCCATATCGTTGATTGGGGCAGGTTATTCAAGGTTTAAGGCTGTGGAAGTTGCTTTTTTAATTGGGTTGGTGCAGCCTTTGGGTGCTTTGCTCGGTTTGGCCTTGATGGGTATAAGTTTTAATATTGTGCCGTTTGGTATGGCTTTGGCCGGCGGAACAATGCTGTTTGTGGTGATTAATGAGATTTTGCCTGAGACATATGGGGCAAAGGAGACTAACAAGTCGGCAGCGGCGGTGTTTTTGGGTTTTATTGTAATGGCCTATATAACTATGGTATTTCATGAATAAAATTCAAAAAAATGGTTGACGATTAGCAAAAGTTAAGTTAAATATATGCCCTGACCAAAGGAGAGTTGGCAGAGTGGTAATGCAGCGGATTGCTAATCCGTCACCGGGAATACCGGTGCACAGGTTCGAGTCCTGTACTCTCCGCCACTAAAAGAAGAACATCTTTTAATTCAGATGTTCTTTTTTTTATAAAAAAATTACAATATCATATATGTCTGACATAAGGTGATGAGATGAAAAAACAGTTTATAACTCCGGCTTTTGATAAAAATAATTTGGCAATTGTGTTTGCAACCGATAAAAACTATGTGCCTTATATGGCGGTTGCAATGCAATCCATATTATCAAATGCAGATTCAAAATATAATTATGATATTTTGATTTTTGATGACGGAATAGATGATTATCAGAAAGAATTGTTGGCAAGCTATGAAAGAAAAAATTTTTCGGTACGCTATATTGATGTAAAACCGTTGATGAAGGATATGGATACGTCGCTGTTTAAGGCGCGCGGTATTTGGAGTACGGCAACTTTTTATAGATTGTTTATACCTCAGATTTTAAAGGGCTATGATAAAGTTTTGTATTTGGATTGCGATGTGTTGGTCAAAGATTCTTTGGTCGAATTGTTTAGGGTTGATTTGAAAAACAAACAGGCAGGGTGTGTTTATGATGAGGTTAGATATACCAGTAAATTTGACAGAGTAAGGGATATTAGTAAATATCTGGGAATAAAAGACTATAAGAAATATTTTAATGCTGGAGTGTTGCTGTTTAATATTGAAGAGATTGATGGTAAAAAATTTGCAAAAGATTTTGTTAAAGAATTGCATAGGCCATATTTGCCGTTTTTGGATCAGGATATCTTGAATATCTTGTGGAAAGATAAGTTTTTGCCGCTTAATGGAAAATGGAATTATCAATATTACGTCATGATAGAGCATCCTGATTTGAAAGATAATGAAGAATTGGTCGGTGCGTTGGAAAATCGCAAGATAATTCATTATGTAACACAAAATAAACCCTGGACTTCGCCTGAATTGCCATTGGCTTATGAGTGGTGGAGTGAGGCCAGAAAAACGCCTTTTTATGAAGAAATTATCTATAAAAATACAAAAACTAGTAATTTGCTATTGAAAAATTTGCTAAAGTATAATCGCTTGTTTGGTAAGTATGTGATGTATAAAATCGGCAAAAATATTACCTTTGGCAAATTGCGCAATAAATTGGAGCAAAAATTTGCGCAAATTAAAAAACAAATTAAGCAAGTGAGAAGTGTTTATAGGGCAAAATGTATGTAAGAAATAGGGGTAAATTGTTGTAAACAGATAGTAAAACATCTTGTGGTGCTGTTTGATGGAATTTATTTTGCCCAATGTACTCTATCGGATAATATTAAGAATATGTGATGTCATAAAGTTTGCTAAAACTTTCCAAGATATGCAGACAAAACTGATGGTAAATAAGGTCTTTGCTTAGCCATTCTCTATTCTTATTAAGATATAAAAATATCCTTAGAAAGAAATAGTTTTATTTATAATTGTTTTTGTTTAAAAAAAATCAATTTTTATTTGATTAAATGTTATAGATTCTTTGATTAATAATATAATATTGTTGCAAATATAAAATTTGTATTGTATAAGAACGTATGTTTTTATATTTAAGTTTTATTTGAATAAAACTTAAACGGGTAATTAGCTTGGGTATAATATATCCTGACGGAGAAAATTAATGAAGGTTGTAATACTTGCAGGTGGTTTGGGAACAAGATTGGGTGAAGAAACAGGTGTCAGACCTAAACCTATGGTTGGAATCGGTGGCTATCCAATTTTGTGGCATATTATGAAAATCTATTCACATTATGGCTTTAATGATTTTATTATTTTGACCGGGTATAAGCAGGAGGTAATTAAAGATTATTTCGTTAATTACTATATGACCAATTCTGATGTTACGGTTAATTTGGCAACTAATGATGTGAAGATACATAAAACTCGTTGTGAACCGTGGAACGTTACGATGTGCTATACCGGGCGCAACACCATGACTGGCGGCCGAATAAAAAAGGTTATGGAGCATATCGGTAATGAACCGTTTTTGCTGACTTATGGTGATGGGGTGTCGGATGTAAATATTAATGATTTGATAGAGTTTCATAAAAAATCAGGCAAATATTGCACTTTGACCGCAATTCAGCCCGAGGGAAGATTTGGCGTGCTGAAGGTGGAAGATGATTCAACCGTGTCAAATTTTCAGGAAAAGCCTAAGAATGAAGATGCATGGATAAATGGTGGTTTTTTTGTTTGTGAGCCGCAAGTGTTTGATTTTATTCCGGACGGAGATGATGTTATTTGGGAACAAATTCCTTTGCGTACTTTGGCACAACAGGGGCAGTTGAATGCTTATAAACACAGAGGATTTTGGCGGCCGATGGATATGCTCAAAGACAAAGAAGAGCTTAATAAAATTTGGGCAACTGGTAATGCACCTTGGAAAGTATGGAAGGATTAGAGCGTGGCGTTCGGTAATATTTATGAAGGAAAAACAGTATTGGTTACCGGTCATGCCGGGTTTAAGGGAAGTTGGCTGGCGTTTTGGTTGAAGCAACTTGGTGCAAAGGTTATTGGCTATTCTTTGCTGCCAGATACCGAGGAAACTTTGTATGATGTTTTGAATTTGAAAAATATGCTGGATGGTGAAGTCCTAGCCGATATCAGAGATGAAAAAAAGCTGGAAGATGCTTTTGCCAAATATAATCCGGATATAGTATTTCATTTGGCGGCACAACCGATTGTGCGTTTGTCCTATGCCGAGCCAGTTTTGACCTATGAAACCAATATCATCGGCACGCTAAAAGTTTTGGAAGCGGCGAGAAAAATGCCTTCAGTTAAGGCTTTTGTTAATGTTACGACCGATAAATGTTATGAAAATAAAGAAAAGAAGGAAGGATACAAAGAAGACGAGCCTATGGGCGGATATGATATGTATTCGTCATCAAAAGGGTGTTCGGAGCTGTTGAGCTCATCTTATAGACGGTCTTTTTTAGCAGACGGAAAACCTTTTGCGCTGGGAACAGGCAGAGCAGGAAATGTTATCGGCGGCGGTGATTGGGCCAAAGACAGGCTTATTCCCGATTGTATAAGAGCTTTTAAAAAAAATGAGACTGTGTTTATCCGAAATCCCTATGCAACGCGTCCGTGGCAGCACGTTTTGGAGCCGTTGGCAGGATATCTGCGCTTGGGGCAAAAATTGTGGGAAGAAGGTGCCAAATTTGCTCAAGGTTATAATTTTGGACCGGAGATGAACAAAGACGTGAAAGTTTGTGAAGTTGCTAAGTTGGTGGCTGAAATTTGGGGTAATGGCAAGGTCGAGGTTGGAAACGGCGATGGTTTGCACGAGGCTACATTGTTGCAGCTTAATATTGAAAAAGCCGATAAAGAACTGGGTGTAAGACCGGTCTATGCCGCAGAAGAGGCGATTGTTAAAACAACTGAGTGGTATAAAATGTTTTATACAGGAAAAGAAAATATGGTTGATTATACCACAAAACAATTGAATGAATTTGTGCAAACGGCGCGGCAGAAGAATATGGAATGGAGTTTGTAGATGAAAAAAGAAGAGATAAAGGCAAAAATTTTGGAACTGGCAGCCGGGTACGCCGATTGTTTGGCTGAAGAAAACAGACAAAAAGAAAAAAAGTATATTCCGGCCTCGGGAAAAAATATAGGCAAGGAAGAGCTTTTGAATATGATGGAAGCATCATTGGATATGTGGCTGACCGCGGGGCGCTTTAATGATGAATTTGAAAAAAACTTTGCCGAAAAATTGGGGGTTAAATATGCCTTGAGTACTAATTCGGGATCGTCGGCAAATTTGCTCGCTTTTTCGGCTTTGACATCATATAAACTAAAAGACCGAGCTTTGAAAAAAGGAGATGAAGTAATTGCTGTTGCTTCGGGATTCCCGACAACGGTTAATCCGATTATTCAAAACGGAATGGTGCCGGTGTTTGTTGATTGCGAAGTTGGGACTTATAATATTGATGTTGGTAAGATAGAAGAAGCCATTACTTCGAAAACTAAGGCAATTTTCTTGGCTCATACTTTGGGAAATATGTATGATATGGATAAAATTATGGCTTTGGCTGAAAAATATGGGCTTTGGGTGATTGAAGACAGTTGCGATGCCTTGGGGGCAAAGTGGAAAGGAAAATATGCCGGCACGATAGGCCATATCGGAACATTTAGCTTTTATCCGGCGCACCATATTACGATGGGTGAGGGCGGCGCGGTTATTACCAATGATCCGTTGCTTCATCGCATTATTTTGTCTTATCGTGATTGGGGAAGAGATTGTTGGTGCAAGCCGGGGTGTGATAATACTTGTCATAATCGCTTTAATATGAAATTGGGTAATTTGCCTGAAGGTTATGATCATAAATATACCTATTCACATATCGGGTATAACTTAAAAATCACGGATTGGCAGGCAGCAATTGCCGTGGCGCAGTTAGAAAAATTGGATAAATTTTTGGAAATAAGGAGAGCCAATGCGGCGGCGTTGTTACATGAATTGGCTGATTTGCAAGATTATTTGATTTTGCCAAAGGTGGCGGAAAACTGCCAGCCGTCGTGGTTTGGATTTTTGATTTCGGTTAAGCCGGATGCAAAGTTTTCAAAACAGAAAATGGTAGAATATCTGGAAAGCCATGGTATAGGGACACGGCAACTTTTTGCCGGAAATATTTTGCGGCAGCCGATGGTGGTGGAAAATGATTTTGATTTGCGTATCGGAAACTCGGCTTTGTTGAATTCTAAAGCGTTAACGGAAGAAAATTATAAAGCTTTGCCAAAAACAGAGTTTATCATGAACAACACCTTCTGGGTCGGGGTAGCGCAGAACAACACGGTTGAGGATATGAAAAAAACTTCTGCCATAATTCATGAATTTGTGGAGAAGAATAAATAAATGAAAAAAATTCTTCTGACAGGCGGAAGCGGATTTATCGGACGCAATATCAAAGAATCATATTTGGCGGAGAAATATGAGATTGTGGCGCCCGGGCATAAAGATTTGCCGCTTGATGATACACAAGCTGTCGATGAATTTTTCAGACATAATGAATTTGATGCAGTATTGCATGCAGCAACCAAGCCGGGGCATCGTAATGCTAAGGACTTGTCAAATTTGTTAGCTACCAATTTGCGGATTTTTGAAAATTTGGAGAGAAATAGGCACAAATACGGTAAGTTTATCAATTTTGGAAGCGGCGCAATTTATGACATTGCAAAAAATAATGCCGGGGTGTCAGAAGAAGATATTTATATAAATATGGGCAAAGATGACCATAGCTTTTGTAAATATGTGGTGCATAAGCAAATTGATAAGTTGGATGGGTTTTATGACTTAAATATCTTTGGCATATTTGGCAAATATGAGGATTATGCCATAAGATTTATATCCAATGCTATTTGTAAAACGATTTTTGATTTGCCGATAACTTTGCGGCAAAACAGACGGTTTAGCTATTTGGATGTGGATGATTTGCCAGCCATATTGGAGTGGTTTATTGAAAATGAACCCAAGTATAAAAGCTATAACATTGTTCCGGACGGTTTTGCGGAATTAGAACAAATTGCTGAAGATATCAGAAAAATCTCGGGAAAAGATTTGGAAATTAAAATTGCCAATGATGGCTATGGCTTGGACTATTACGGGGTAAATACTCGTTTAAAAAAAGAGTTTCCAGATGTGAGGTTTACACCAATAAAGGCATCGTTGCAAAAGTTGTTTGATTATTACTACGAACAAAAAGAAACGTTAGATAAAAATCTGTTGTTAGAGGATAAGTGAGATGAGACTTTTTCTTACCGGAGGAAATGGAGCTATAGGTTCTGCAATAAGAGATAAATTTAATGATGCCGAGTATGAAGTGATTGCTCCAGGAAGCTCAGAACTTGATTTGAGTTCTTTAGAAAATGTGGAAAATTTCTTTGAAACAACAAGGCCAGAATTTGATGCGGTGATATATTGTGCGGGATATAATAGTCCGCGGCCGATAGAAGACATATCGTTTGATGAGTTTTTGAAGACACAACAGATAAACTTATTTTCATGGATGAAAATTTGCCAGATTTGTTCGTCGTATATGAAACAAAAAAAGCAAGGATATATTTTGGGTATTGCATCTTTATATGCCTCTGTATCAAGAGAGGGAAGAACATCTTATAGTGTTTCTAAACATGGTATGTTGGGGTTGATGCGAACAATGGCTTTGGAATTTGGTCCGTATAATATATTATGCAATACGTTGTCTCCGGGATTTGTGGATACTAAAATGAGCAGAAAAAACAATACTAAGGAGCAATTGGATAAATTAGTTGCCAAAATTCCGCTTGGAAGGTTGGCTTGTGCGGAAGATATTGCCGAAGTGGCTTATTTTTTGTGTAGTAACAAAAACAAATATATTAACGGACAGGATATAGTGGTTGACGGAGGCTTTATGGCAGGAGGTTTTCAGAAATGATAAAAAATATAAAATTTGAAGTTGAAGGAAAAAAATATTATATTCCTGAAAATTATGCGGAGCTATCCTCGTTTGAGGTTGCTTCAAGTCCCAGAAACTATAAGGTTGTTTGGGATGAGTGCGTTAGTCCGGAAGCAACGGTTATGAATATATTGAACGCTAACTCCAAAAATGTATTAATTGTAGATAAAAATGTTTATGAACTTTATTTTGCAAAATCAGGTGTTGATATAAAACAAGTTTATGTTGTTGATGCTATTGAAGAAAATAAAAATATGGATACGGTGCTTGATTTTGTGAGCTTTTTAGAAAAAGCAAATTTTACAAAAGGAGAAACATTGGTCGCTGTAGGCGGCGGTATAGTCGAGGATATTGCGGCTTTTGTCGGTGCGGCATATAAAAGAGGAATTAAGTGGGAATTTTTCCCGACAACTTTGTTGTCAATGTGTGATAGCTGTATAGGCGGTAAAACAGGGATTAATTATCATAAAGTTAAAAATCAGATGGCTTTGTTTTCGGCCCCGAGAAAGGTGGTTATTAATCCGAATTTTTTGAAAACATTGCATGAGAGAGAAATCAGATCAGGTCTTGGTGAAATACTTAAGTTGTTTGTTACGGCAGGTGAAGAGATTTTGTCTGGTTATGAAAAGTGTGTAAAGCAAGGAGCTGTTGAAAAATTTGAGAATTTCCGATATCTTATTTTGGGAGCTCTGTGGACCAAAAAAGCCATTATTGAAGATGACGAGTTTGAGTTTAATATTAGAAAGTGTCTTAATTACGGACATACTTTGGGACATGCGTTTGAAGTGTTGACTAATTATGAAATTCCTCATGGTCAGGCGGTGGCATTGGGAATGATTATCGTTAACAGGCTTAGTGTTAACAGAGGGATGCTGGATGAAAAGACACATTTGCGAATTAAAAAATTGGCAGATGATTTGTTGATTTCACAAAATGTTAAATCGATTGATACGTCGAAATTGTTAGAATTAATCCAAAAGGATAAAAAAACCATTGGCAATACAACTACGTTTGTTGTTATTGAACAATTGGGAAATACAAAATTTCTTAAGTTGCAATTGACGTCTGATGTTTTGGCCGAAATTAATCGTGCTATTGATGAGGAAGTTAAATGTTAGGATTGCTTATCGACTTTGGTGCATCAAGGATAAAATCAGCCATTTTTGACACTATGGCAAGTGAAAAAAATGCTTTTACGGCTGTTCGTAATTATAGCCCCGCAGCTCCGGTGTTTGTTGATAAAGGATGCTATGAAATTAGTTTGGTAGAAATAAAACAAATTTTCCTTGGTATTGTTGCCGATTATAGAAAATACAAGGTTGAGGCAATTTATATCTGTTCGGAAATGCATGGCTTTGTTTTGGTTGATAAAAATAATAACCCGGTAACCGAATATATAAGCTGGAAAGATGAACGCTCAGCGCATGCGCATGAGAAAACAACATATTTTGATTCATTGGTTGAAAAATTGGGCGATGATTTTATTAAAATAACGGGAATGAAGCCTAAAAAATGTTTTCCAATTTTTAATTTGTTTGCTTTTTTGAAAGAGAATAAAATAAATCAAGATATTAAAGTTTTGACATTGCCTTGTTTTTTGGTCGGAGTAGGAGGAAAAAGCCAAAATATAGTTCACGAGACAATGGCCGCCGGAACAGGATTTTATGATATCTTTGAGCATGAATATTCAAAACGATTGATTGATGCCTGCAAAGACGGTTGGGGATTTGATATAAAATTTAACCGCACTGTGAGCGAAATAAAAGTAGCGGGATATGTTGATGAAATACCTGTATATACGGGAGTTGGTGATCATCAATGCGCGGTGTTGGGTGCCGGTAATGATGAAAATACAATTTCTTTTAATTTGGGAACAGGTTCACAAATTAGCATGATTTGTGATAAAGTGGAGACAAAAGCTGATTTGCGTCCATTCTTCGGAGGGAAATATTTGCAAACGATAACGCATATTCCTTCGGGAAGGGCGTTTAATGAATATGTTGGGTTTATTGAAAGATTGACCGGAAGAAAAGATATTTGGGATGTATTTAATAATACATCGTTTGAAACGGTTGAAAATTCTGATCTGGAGATTGATTTGGCCATATTCGGAAGTGCAGCTAATTTTGAAAACTATAAAGGTATCCGAAATATTAAAGAAAATTCGCTTACTTTAGATAATTATTTGGGTTCCTTAATAAGATCTTATGTAAAACAGTACATTGCGTTACTTGGCAGCTTTAATATTGGAAAAAATAAGACAAAACTTATACTTAGCGGAGGTATATCAAGAAAGATAAAAGTATTGGAACAATGTTTTGCTAAGTATCTTCCATATAAGATTGAGACGGTTGAAAGTGTTGAGGACACTTTTATTGGTTTGGCTAAATTGATTAAAAGGTTGGAGATAAAAAATGAAAGATAATAGTTTGTTTAATGATTTGTTTGTTCTGGAATTGGCAAATAATCATTGGGGAAAAGTTGAACGAGGAATAAAGATAATTGATGAGTTTGCAAAGGTTGTTAAAGACAACGGTATTAAGGCTACAATAAAATTGCAGTTTAGGGATGTGGATACTTTTATCCATAAGGATTTTGTCGGGCTTACGGATTATAGGTATATTACCAAGACATTGGCAACAAAAATGTCGGATCAGGACTATGCTAAAATGGTTGATAGAATAAGGCAGCATGGTTTGATTACAATGTCAACCCCGTTTGATGAGCGTTCGGTTGATTTGTGCGTTGAGTTGGGGATAGATATTATCAAAATTGCATCTTCGGATATTAATGATTGGATTTTGATTAATAAAATTGCAACAGTAGGTAAGCCGGTTATTGTTTCGACGGGTGGGGCTTGTTTGGATGATGTAATTGCCGTTGCCCAATTTTTTAACGACAGAAAAATACCTTTGGCGATAAACCATTGTGTGGCTCAATATCCGACAGAAAAGGAAAATTTGGATATGGCTCAGATAGATTTGTTGAGAAGTTTATTTCCGCAAAACGTTATCGGTTTTTCGACACATGAACGAAATGAGGACATTGGAGATGCCATGATTATGGCTTATGCGAAAGGTGCAAGGACTTTTGAGCGGCATATTGATATTGCCAATGAAGAAAAAGGGGTTTCGCCTTATTGCTCGTTGCCTGAGGATTTTGACAAATGGGTTAAAGCATATAAAAAAGCCGTGGCAATGAACGGAACAGCCATTGCCTGCAGAAGAGATATTCCGGTTAGAGAGACAAAGTATTTGGATGCTTTGGTCAGAGGTGTTTATGCCAGAAAAGATATGCCGGCAGGCACTCAATTGACACTTGATGATGTTTATTTTGCCATTCCGGTACAAAAAGGACAGTTATCGTGCCGTGAGTTTAAGGGCGGAGAAGTATTGAATATGCAAGTTTTGGCAGATAAGCCGTTGACGGTAGAAAACACAAAGACCGAATATTTGAAAAAAGAAGATATTTTTATGATTGAAAATCGAGGATTGTAAAAATTGTTTGAGTACGACAATTATATTTTTGATTTGGACGGAACTTTGATTGATACGGCACCGAGGATTCTTGGATGTTTACAAAAAAGTTTGCAAAAATTTGGATTAGATACAGATAAAGAAAGTTTTAATAATTCTTTAATTGGGCCGAAACTTTATGATATTTTGGAAGTTTTGGGTGTGAGTGAAGAGTTAAAAGATATGATTGTGAAAGATTTTAGAACAACATATAATGATGATCCTTGCATTGATGCCAAGCCTTTTTTGGGTGTGATTGAGTATTTGCAACAACTAAAAAAGCAAAATAAGAAGTTGTTTGTGGCAACCAATAAGCCTTATGTGCCTACGCTAAAATTGTTGGAACGATATTTTGAAACAAAATTTGACGATATTATTACACCGGATAAATTTATGGGCAAAAATATGAATAAAGCCGAGATGTTGGGCTATTTGATTGAAAAATATGGGCTGAAATTGTCAGATACGGTGATGTTTGGAGATACACTAGGTGATTGGATGGCGGCTCAAAAAAATGGATGTAAGTTTATTTTTTTCGCAGGGGGATATGAGGGCAACAAAGATGAATTGGTCGCAGGTGCTGATAAAACTTTTTATAAATATGAGGATTTGTTATGATAAAAGTCAGTGATTATATTGCAAAGCGGTTAAAAGAAGTTTATGCGGTCAAAGATGTTTTTATGGTTTCTGGCGGCGGGGCTATGCATCTTAATGACAGCTTTGGAAAATATATTAATTATATTTGCAATCATAATGAGCAAGCATGTTCCATCGCGGCGGAAGGTTATGCCAGATATAATCAACAGTTGGCGGTTGTTAATGTGACAACAGGGCCTGGGGGATTGAACGCAATGAACGGTTTGTTCGGTGCGTGGACAGATTCTGCTTCCATATTGTTTATTTCCGGTCAGGTTAAATTTTCAACAACCATACATAGCTGTCCGAATATTCCGTTGCGTCAACTTGGAGATCAAGAAGTTGATATTATATCCGTGGTAAAACCATTGACCAAATATGCCGAGATGATAACGGATGCCAACAAAATCAAATATTGCTTGGATAAGGCTGTTTGGGAAGCAACACATGGACGCAGGGGTCCTGTTTGGTTGGATATTCCGATGAATATTCAAGGGGCGTTGATTGATGAAGATAAATTGATTGATTTTGTGCCGCCTCAAGAGCCACAATATGATTTGAAAATTGCTGAAGTCATTAAGCAGTTGCAAGAAGCCAAGCGTCCGCTTATCGTGGCAGGACATGGTATAAGACTTGCCAGACAAGAAGAAAATTTCAAAAAATTGTTGCAGAAAATTAATGTTCCGGTTGTAACCACCTTTAACGGTTTTGATGTTTTAGAAGAAAATCATCCTAATTATATCGGGCGTATCGGGACGGTTGGTCAAAGAGCCGGCAATTTTGTGTTGCAAAATGCCGATTGTATTTTGTTTTTGGGAACACGCAACAATATTCGCCAGGCAAGCTATAACTGGGAAAATTATGCTAAGAGAGCTTATAAAATCGTGGTGGATATTGATAAGGCAGAATTAGACAAGCCAACGGTTCGTCCGGATTTGCCAATATGGGCGGATTTGGCTGTGTTTATGCCGGAATTGTTGAAAAAAACACCGGAGATTTCGGCTTCTCAATGGTTAGATTGGGCAAAAGAACGTAAAAATCGTTTTGATTTTGCGCATATGCCCGAATATCAACAAAATGGAGATTTAATCAATGCTTATGCCGTAACACGTCGTCTGTCTGAACTTTTGCCTGAAGATTGTGTTTATGTAATGGCAAATGGTTTTGCGTGCGTAGGAACTTTTCAGACATCGGTTGTTAAAAAAGGTCAACGCTTTATTTTGAACTCCGGTGATGCCTCTATGGGTTATGATTTACCGGCAGCCATTGGCGCTTGCTTGGCATCCGGCAAAAAAGAGACAATATGTTATGCCGGAGATGGCTCTATTATGATGAATTTGCAAGAGTTGCAAACAATCAAGCACCATAATTTGCCAATAAAAATTTTTGTGGTGAATAATGATGGATACCTTTCTATAAAACAAACACAGAATAACTTTTTTGAAGGACGTCATTGCGGAGATGGTAGAAACAGCGGCGTTACTTTGCCGGATTTTGTGGAAGTTGGAAAAGCTTTCGGAATCAAATCTTATCGTTTAGATAAAGTGGCAGATGTGGATGCAACAATCAAAACGGTTTTGGCAGAAGAGGGGCCGGTTTTGTGCGAGATTGTGGTTGATCCGGATTATATCTTTAGCCCCAAACTTTCGGCACGAAAACTTGATGACGGAACGATGATATCGCCAAGTTTGGAAGATATGTATCCGTTTTTGGATAGACAAGAATTTGAGGAGAATATGATCAGATGAAGACCATTCTACTTACTGGTGCAACTGGGTATCTTGGAAGTCGTTTGGGAAAACGATTTTTGGAAGAAGGGTATGAGCTGATAGCGGTGTGTCATAAGCATCAGAGTGATTTTGATAAAAAGTATAATTCTAAAGTTCATAAGGTTTATTTGTCAGATGTTTCGTTGAAAGATGTTTTTTCACAATATCGGATTGATGGTATTGTCCATACGGCAACTTTATATGGGCGCAAAAATGAAGATGTTGCTGACATTATTGCGACAAATGTTATATTTCCGGCAGAATTGATGTCGTTGGCGTGTAAGTATGAAGTTGAGTTTTTTATCAATACCGATACAATTTTGAACAAATATATCAATGCTTATTCTTTGACTAAAAGTCATGTCACTGATTGGATGAAGATGTTTGCAGATGAGATAAAAATGATTGATATTAAGTTAGATCATTTTTATGGGCCGGATGATAGAAATGTTAAGTTTGTGGCGTTGATGCTTGAAAAATTGCGTAATAATGAACCAGAAATAGAGCTAACTGAAGGTACACAAACCAGAGATTTTATTTATATTGATGATGTGGTTGAGGCGTATATTACCATTTTGCAACATTTGGATAAATTTTCGAAAGGAAATGTTGCCGTATTTGAAGTGGGGACAAATCAAAAAACAAGTATTCGTTATCTTGTAACTAAGCTTAAAGAGTTGACGGCTTCTTCGTCTCAGCTTAAATTTGGAGCAATTCCTTATCGCAAGAACGAAGTTTTGGACTATGATGTTAATACAACTGCGTTACGTTTGCTTGGATGGAAACCAAAGGTTTCGATTGATGATGGTTTGAAACTTATTTGTTATAAATAGGAGAAGAAAATAATGAAATATTTGATAACCGGAGGATGTGGTTTTTTGGGGTCTAACATTGCGTCAGAGGTTTTAAAACAAAAAAATGAATTGGTTGTGTTTGATAATCTATCTCGAATTGGTGGTGAAGAAAATTTAGGGTGGTTGGAAGCAATAGGTGGTTTTAGATTTATCAAAGGGAATACTGCTGATTTTGCCCATATTTCAAAGGTTATTAAAGAGGAGCAACCTGATGTAATCTATCATTTGGCAGGGCAGGTGGCTATGACAACCTCAATTGCTAATCCAAGGCTTGATTTTGAAACCAATGTGTTGGGTAGTTTTAATGTTTTGGAAAGTGTTAGACAATATTCTCCCAATACAATTGTTGTATATTCGTCAACCAACAAAGTATATGGTGATTTTGAATATTTGCATTATGATGAAACCGACACAAGGTATATTTGCAGAGAATATCCCGAAGGGTTTGATGAAAATGTGCATCTTGATTTTCATTCTCCTTATGGGTGCTCAAAAGGTTCAGCCGATCAGTATATGCTGGATTGGGCAAGAATATTTGGGCTTAAAACAGTTGTGTTTAGGCATTCATCAATGTATGGAGCCAGACAGTTTGGGACATTTGATCAAGGGTGGATTAGTTGGTTTTGCCAAAAAGCGGTTGAGACTAAGCATACTCCCGATACCGTTTTTACAATTTCTGGTAATGGTAAACAAGTTAGAGATGTGTTGCATGCCGAGGATATGATTAAACTATATATGTCAGTTCCCAATCATATTGAAAAAGCAAAGGGGCAGGTATTTAATATCGGAGGAGGTTTCGAAAACAGCCTGTCTTTGTTAGAATTGTTTGCTTTCTTGGAAAAAGAATTGAATGTTAAACTTAACTATACGCAATTACCCCCTAGAGAAAGCGATCAAAAAGTTTTTGTGGCTGATATAAAAAAAGCTTCGAAGGTTTTTGAGTGGATACCTCAAGTTTCAAAAGAAGAAGGTATAAGAAAAATGCTTGCTTGGGTCGATGGAGAGGGAAAATGATGAGTGTTAAAGATAAATTACAGATAATTATTGTTACTTATAACAGAAAGAAATATTTAAAAGAGACTTTGTCTCAATTTTTGGCTGTATCATCACCACTAAAAGATTGTGATATAATTATATCTGATAATGCTTCTGATGATGGTACACAAGATATGTGTTTAAGTTTTGTAGAAAAATATAATAATGTTAAATATATAAGAAATAGTATTAATGTTGGGGTTTCAGGAAATATCATTCACGCAATGGAGTTACCTAATAAGCAATGGTTTTGGATTATTGGGGATGATGATAGATTTGATTTTTCTAACTGGCATGAAATAAATGAAGCTCTGAACTCAAATTTTGATATGGTAAATGTTTGTGCAGGCAAAGATGATTATAAAATAATCAATGAAGATGATAGATATGTAAAAGCATATATGTCGTCATTTTTTTTGTCTGCTTCAATATATCGTACAAAATGTCGTGATGAGAATACTATTAAATTTGCATATTATTTGAGTCAAACATTAAATCCTTTTAATATATTAGGAGCCGAAATTATAAACAGCAAAGGTAAAATTTTTATTCCTAAAAAAAAATATTATTATTGAAAATAAAGATAAAAATTATTCTTCATATGTTGTTGAAAATAAAAAAATTCCTCATGAATATTCTATTTATAATTTTGGTTATGAAACATTTGTTTTGTTTTCTCTTATAAAGGATAAATCAATAAGGAATAAGTTATATGAAGAGCTGTTTCAAAAAAATAAAATTCCTGAGATATTTGGTAGAGAACTTGGTTTTTTTAGATTTTGGATTATAGTGTTTTCAGTGAACTGGATATTAAAATTTAGAATTTTGATGTATTTATTGAAAGTAAAATTAATTTGTTTTTTGCAAAAAATTTTTTTTTGTAAGAATCAAATTATAAAGGATAAAAAATATAAAATTATTAATTTTTTAGGGATAAAAATTAAATTTAAATTAATGCCATTTCTAAATAAAGGAAAGATAAAATGTCGGTAAAAGATAAATTACAAATTATATTAATAACATATAACAGAGCAAAACATGTTCAAAAAACATTGGAACAAACTTTTTATGACGGTTCTCCAATTTTAGATTATGATTTTATGGTTTTAGATAATAATTCTACTGATAATACTCAAGAAGTAGTTCGTGATTGGCAAAAAAAGTTTCCGAATATAAAGTATTCTAAAAATAAATATAATATAGGATTGTCAGGTAATATTGCTAAAGCAATGGAAATTGCCGAAAAAGAATATCTTTGGACAATATCTGATGATGATAAATTGGATTTTTCTAATTGGGGTGAGGTAGAAAAAGCAATTGCTAATGGTGAGGAATTAATTTTTGTAGCCAGATATTCTTTGCCGGATGAGCATAAAAATGATCCTGATTGGTGGTTGTTACAAGCAACTTTTATTCCTGGATACATTATAAAAACATCTTTATTTAATGATGATACAATAAAAAATGCCTTTGATAATATTTATACTTTATTTCCACATTTGTGTCCGATATTAAAATTTGTAAATGATGGTAAGAAAGCATATGTGCTTAGCAAATATGTTGTTGATGCCGGTGCTTTGCATGGTTTGTGTGCTGATGATTTATCATATACCAGAGGATCTGATTTAAACAATACTTATATTAGAACTAAATGTATGTCATGGATTGTTGGATATGCAAATATTGTATCAATTTTAAAAGATACCGACCTAAAAAATCGTGCCATAAATTCAGCAATATCATCGATTCATAAGGGAAGGGATAATTTTATAAGAGATGTTATATATTGGTATGGCACGAGAGAATTATCATTTATGCTTTTGGATACCTATATACAATTGGATGGTGATTTGCAGAAGAAAATAGATAAGTTGCTTAATTGGAATTTGTTAATTAAAAAGTCGTGCTTTTATGGTAAAAGTCGATATTTGTTTTATAGAATGTTGGCTAATTTTACTTTTGGTAATTTAAGAAAATATTGTTTGTTGCAAAAGAAAATAGCTAAAACTAGATTGGAAAGATAAGATGATAGCACAAGATTTTATAGGTAAGTTATATGCCGCAATGGCTATATTAACTAATGAAAAATACCAGCAGATTAAGTTATCTGGTGAAAAAGAACAATATATCAAATTATCAAGAAGATTGGTGAAAAAATTGTTTAACTCTCGGGCTGAGATATTTGATTTAAACAGTAGAAAAAACAGTAAAAAAATATTGTCGGTTGAGGTTGGAAGCGGACATGATGTTATAAGGCCAAGTATTTATAAATATTTTACAGAGCTTGGTTATGAGGTGGATTTTTTGCTTTATGGTAAAAAACCGGAAGATAGATGGAATTTTTTTATAAAAATGAATGATGTAAAATATAAAGAAATGGTAGGTGATGAGGCTTTTATTTTGTCAGTACTGGCGCTTCCTATAATGCAAGAATATGATTATATAATGCTAAATTCAAGTTCTGTATATGTGGCAAACAGGATTGATACAGATTGGGATTATAAAAGTTTTTTAACCTATATGAGAGTGCCGGACAGGTGTAAATATGGCTATCTAACAATACCTCCACATCCAGCGTTATATAGGAAAAAAGATAAAAATATACAATTTTTAACTCATCTTGGAAAATGCGGAACACCGATGCTTAGTGTTTCCTGTTTTGGAGATGTAATGATTACGCCTAAATCAGATAAAAATATTTTTTTGTTGACCGGAAATATTAATAATGGGCAAAAGAATCATGAAATGGTGTTAATGGCAGTAAAAAAACTTTTAAAACAAAAAATAACAAATTTTGAATTATGGGTAAATGGTCAGGAAATGAAAGCATTTAATATTCCGGATGAATTGAGAAAGTATGTAAAATATTTGGGGGAAAATAGGCCGGAAACTTTGTTTCCGATTTTAGAAAAAGTAGATTTCATAATATCAGGGATTGATAGTCATGATGGTTGGCAAAAAATGATGTATGGTAATGGTACTTGTTCAGTTGGGCTTATGTATGCTATGGGGTTTGGTAAGATTTATATTTGTGAGG
>CASDRW010000091.1 GCA_949283275.1 uncultured Pseudomonadota bacterium | reverse complement strand
TATTTTGTATTTGTTAGGTATTTTCAGCCAGGATAAATTGGTTTTGCAAAATATTGGATATGCTTTGTTTGGATTTGTTATGGTTTTTGGAGCCCTAGAGATTGTTTCAAACTATGTATATCGGCAAGAGCAATTGCATGAGAGCAACTCATCGGGCTTTTTGTGCCGCGCCAAAAGGTTATCGTTTCTTTATTCGTTTTTGACTTTTGCCGCTGCGGGTTTTCCGCTATCGGCAATGTTTACCAACAATTTTTTGATTTTATCGCGTTTATTGTCAACCCACATTCAAATTGGTGTTTTCTTAATGTTGGCTTGCATTATTGCGGCGGCAGCTTTAATCAAAGAAATGTTTCGCCTCAAAACCGACAATAAAGAATGTGTTTTGGGCAAGGCAGAAGATATGCCGCTTTATCAGTTTGTGTTTATGATTTTTATTGTCTTTATGCTGGTAATGTCATTTATTAGGCCCTTGTGGTTTGTTATTGATGAATAAGGAGAGAGGTGTTGCTTGAAAATTGGTTTATTCTTCTGCCCGAATTTTTTTTATTAGGCTTTTTTGTTGTTGGCGGTTTGGTAGCTAAATTTCGCAAAGTCCAAACTCCCAAAACTTTTGCCTCTTTGGCTCAGATTTTTTTGGTTGCGGTCATATTGTTTTCAATCGTCTTTTATAACAAAAGTGCTTTTCCTTTGCTTTGGGCCAATACTCCGTTAAGCACCATTTTTAAGACCTTTGCCTATCTTATGGCTTGGGCGTGGTTTTATTTATCATCCAAATGGTTTTTAAACAAAAATCGTCCGTCTTTTAAATTTTATGCCGTTTGTTTTGCTTTGTTGTTTGGTTTTGATATTTTGGCCTCGGCAACTTCGCTTATAAGTCTGGCGGTTATAATACCGTTTATTTGTTTCTTTTATCGTCGGCTGATTTTGCGTCATTGGGATACGGAGCGGGTTGAGCCTATTGCCAAAGCCTATGGTTTTTTTGCCGCTGTTTTTTGCCTATTGTTATGGTTGGGAGTGTATATAATTTATATTCAAACCGGTTCGTTTGAGTATGCAATCATCAGAGATTTTTATGCCGCCGAAAAGAACTTTGCGCCGACATCTTTGCTTGCGGTGGTTATGATAATCTCCTGTTTTATATTTTTGCTAAGCTTGGTTCCGTTTCATCTCTGGTTTATTGCCGCCATCTCGGAGGCTGTTTTGCCGGTTTGCGGATTTATAACGCTTGTCCCGCCGTTAATTTATATTGGCGCCCTAATAAATCTGATGAAAGGATGCTTGGTTGCATTTACCGATTTTGTTGCTCCGCTTTTATGCTTTTTTGCGGTTTTGTCTTTGCTTATCGGCGCTTTTTCGGCCAATTCCGAAAACAACATTCGCAAAAAGTTTGCTTTTTTAAGCATTTACTGTATTGGTTTTGCCCTTACCGGCATGGTGCATTTTTCAGGCTCTGCGGTAATTGCCTCGTTTGCCTATATGATTATTGCCATTTTGTCATTGGCGGGTGTTTATACCGTATTTTTGGGACTTAAATCCAAGGGAGAATATATCAGCAACATTACATACATAAGCGGGTTTTATCGGCTTCGTCCGTATATGTCGGCGGCTTTGCTGATTTTTATGTTTTCATTGATTGGGTTAGCGCCGACATTGGGCTTTTTTGGCTATTTATCCATAATCAATAATCTAGTGGCCGACAATTCTTGGTTTCTGATGGGAGTTTTGCTCATAAGCTTGTTGTTTGTGGCAAGCGCTTGTTTCCAGGTCATCAGAATTATTTATTTTGAACCGCTGGTTAGCAAGTTTGACCGTGCCGACAAAGCCATTTATATATGCTTATTTATAAATGTTACGTTTATTTTGGCATCTCTGATTAATCCGGCCTGGCTGATTAGAGATGCTTTGGTGGTTTTAGGGGGCATATCATAAACAAAATGTCAGAAATAGAAAATTGGTTGTGGCAGGACTTTGATGAGGTTGATTCAACCAATACAACAGCCTATGCCGCAAGCAAAAATTTTGACGGAAAGCCGAAAGTGTTTACGGCCCTAAGTCAAAAACAGGGGCGTGGCCGCATGGGGCGGAAATGGGTATCACTCAAGGGCAATCTGTTTTTTAGTCAGCTTTTTTACCTTGATATGCCGATATCATATTTGGTGTTCATAAGCTCTGTAAGTATTGCCGAAAGTATTAAAGAATTGGCTCCCCAACTTGAAGTAAACATCAAATGGCCCAATGATGTGTTGGTTAAAGGCGGCAAGATAAGCGGAATATTGATAGAAACAGGCGAATCAAATACGGTTATTGTAGGAATTGGAGTTAATCTTATATCGGCACCCAAAGCAGACAATATTTTGTATAAGGTGGCAGATTTAAGAAGTATGGGCTGTGATATTTCGCGCGAACAATTTTTGCAAACATATCTCAGGCATTTTAATACCAATATTGCCATTTGTAAAAACGATGAATTTTTGCCTTTACGGCAAAAATGGATGAGATACGCGGCGGGCATTGATAAAGAGATTTTAATAAATCAGGGGGCAAAACAACAAAAAGGCATATTTAAGGGTATTGACGAACAAGGTTATTTATTGCTAAAACAAGGAGATAAAATTACCAATATTGCGGCAGGCGATGTTTTTTTAAAAGATTAAGGATAATTTATGATAGAAGGATTTAACAAAGAGGGTATATATTTTGTGGCTTTGGGCGGCGCCGAAGAAGTCGGTTTTAATATGTTTGCCTATATTGTTGACGGCAAAATAATAGTCGTTGATGCGGGATATGGTTTTTTGGGTGATGATTTTCCCGGTATGGAGATGGGGCTTGCCGATGCTTCTTTTTTAGAGACCTACCGTGATGATATCGAGGCAATGTTTATCACTCACGGACATGAGGACCACTACGGAGCCATTGGTCATGTTCTGCCTATGTTGGATTGTCCGGTATATGCCAATGATTTTACGCTTGGCCATATCAAAGCACGACTTAAAGAATATCATTTGGAAAATTTTGCCAAGCTTTATTCGGTAACATTAAACCCGATAGTAAAGCTCAAAAATTTTGAGGTTGAATTTGTATCATTGGTTCATTCGGTTCCGCAAAGCGCAGGCCTTTTTATTAAAACGCGCTATGGCAATATTTTGCATGCTACCGACTGGCGTTTTGACGATGGCAAGACCAAGATATTGCCCACCGATTACGAAGAGCTGCATAATATAGCCAAGCAAGGAGTAACTCTTTATGTTGGCGATTCTACCAATATGGGAGAGACGACGCCGGAGCCGAGTGAATATGAGGTAAGGCAAAATTTGTTGAAACTGGTTCCTACTCTGTCAAACACCATTGTTGCCACATGTTTTGCCTCCAATATTATGCGGTTGGAGAGCTTGATTTTAGCTGCCGATGCGGCCAATCGTACGGCGGTAATATCGGGACATTCGCTCAACCAAAACTTTAAGATTGCCAAAGAATGCGGTTATCTCAAAGATTGTCCCAAAGCCTATGATATTAAAGATGCCAAGGATATTCCGCTTGATAAAATTTTATATATTTGTGCCGGCTCACAAGGAGATTATCGCTCGGCTCTTACTCGTATTGTCAACGGCGAGAGCAAAGATATAGTCCTCAATCAAGGCGATAATATTATTTTTTCCTCAAAGATAATTCCCGGTAACGAGGAAAAAATTGAGCGTATGCAAGAAAAGCTGCGCGATATGGGGGTTAACGTAATCTCAACCGAGGACTATGAAGTACATGCTTCCGGCCATGCCACACCAAGCCAAATTTTGGAGATGTATCGTCTTCTCAAGCCGCAAACGGTAATACCGGTTCACGGAGACAAGCGCAGTCTTCGCAAACAAAAGAAATTGGCTCAAGAAAACGGTGTAGGCAATGTTTTGATAGTAAGAAACGGCGAAGTAGTGTTGTTGCAAGACAAAAGAGCCGACATTGTATCAGAAGTATTTACCCGCAAATTAGGGGTTGATCGCCACCAACTGACGGCGCTAGATTCTCAGCTTATAAAAAATCGCAAAAGAATAGCTTTTAATTGTTCGGTATTTATCAGCGTTGTTTTTGATAGAGATTGGCAGCTTAAAGATTTGCAAATAAGTTCAATTGATATTTTGGAAGAAGATGCGTTTACGTCTCTTAAAGAAGACATAATAGCAAGTATCAAGGCAGACATAGCCAAAGAGATAATTAAGCTCAACAACAACGAAAATCAAATTAAAGAATATTTGGCGGCGCGTATTCGCAAACAAATATATAAAGCAACCGATATTAAACCGGTTGTGTTTATGCATTTTTATAAAGAATCATCGGCAGATTCAAACACCGGCAAATAAATAGTAAAGGTTGTGCCGTTATAGCCGTTGGAATTTACGGTAATATTTCCCTGATGCCTGATAATGATGTGTTTGGCAATGGCAAGTCCAAGGCCTGTACCTTTGATGTTTTTGTCTTTATGTTCCTGCAGGCGATAAAACCTTTCGGTCAAACGCGCCAGTTTTTCCGGCCCGATTTTAGGTCCTTTGTTGTTAACCGAAATGGCAACAGCTTTGCCTTTGGCAGTTTTGATTGTTTTGGAAGGTGGTATCTTCTCAACATTATTAATTCTTATGGTAACTTCAGTTCCTAAGTTGCCGTATTTTATGGCATTATCGGTAAGATTTTGCACTATCTGTTTAATTTGTTGAGCATCGGCTCTGATAGGAGCAATATCGGCATCTTTAATAATATGAATTGTCATATTGTTATTTTGCGCTTTTATCTCCAAAGCTTTGGCCGCGTCATCAACAATTTGCACCACATCAACTTTGTCTTGAGGATGCTCATCTTGGTTAAGTTCAATTCTTGAAAGAGAAAGCAAATTTTCAATCAAATTAGACATATATTCCACTTGGTCAGCAATAATTTGTAAAAATTTTTGCTGCGCTTCCGCATCATCTTTGGCCGATGTTTGCAAAGTTTCAACAAAACCGGATATAACCGATAGCGGGGTGCGTAGCTCATGACTGGCATTGGCCACGAAATCAGATTGCATTTTTTCAATTTTCATTGACTTGGTAAGGTCATATATTGAAATAACGGCCACAGCTTTGCCTTTTGACAACCAAGGAAGTTGTTTGATATGGGCATAAAATTTTTGGTCAATCGGTTTTTCGACGTAAAAGATAAGATTTTCGGAAGTTGTTTCTTTGTTTAAGACTCTGGAAACAGCATTGATAAAATTGTTGGAGTGAAAAACTTTATCAATATTCTTATCGGTAATTTTTTCACCGAAAGAGGTGCGGGCCGACAAGTTGGCACCAATAATATTTCCTGATCTATCAATCATCATGATAGGATCTGGCAGGCTATCCAACACGGCAGTATCGGAGATGGTTTGCGCTTCCAAAAGATCGGCTTTTTGCGCCCAAAAATGATGCATATTGTTAATTGCTTCAACAAGTTCTTTCGATTCGTCTTCGGATAAAGCCAAAACCTCTTGCTCTGAAATGTCGCCTTTTGCCAGTCTGATAACATATTTTTTGATTTGTTGCAGTTCAAAGGTTAGAGGGAACAATAGCACGATGTTAAAAACCACCACCGCTGCCAAAGATATAACAGCCAGCGTCGGATCAACCAAATTAAACGCCGCCAATATCACAAATACCAACGCGGTAGGAAAACTTAAAAACAAAATTCTTTCCACGAATTGAGTATTTTTTTCAAACCCCAAAGCCTTGCGAGATTTTTCAAACATCAGTTTATTCCACCCTACATAAAAAATGTTCTAGACCAAACTATTAAAATATAATATGCTACAACAAGTTTAAAAATACTAAATATTTTACGGATAAAAAATGGAAACAGATACAAAAAAACAGGCATCCTTAACACCGATGATGTTACAATACCTCAAAATAAAAGAAGAACATCCCGGATATTTGCTGTTTTATCGTTTGGGCGATTTTTATGAATTATTTTTAGATGATGCCATAACGGCATCGAAAGCGTTAGATATTGCCTTGACCAAACGCGGCAAACTCGAAGGAGAGGATGTCCCGATGTGCGGGGTTCCTTTTCATGCCTATGAAAGCTATTTGGCCAAGCTTATCCGCTTGGGCTACAAAGTTGCCATCTGTGAACAAACCGAAGATCCGAAAGAGGCCAAAAAAAGAGGTGGCAGATCAGTCGTACAACGCGAGGTTATTCGCCTGGTTACGGCCGGAACTTTGACCGAAGATCCATTGCTTGAAGCCAAGCGCAATAATTTTTTGTTGGCAATTTCTAAGCGGGCAAATGTTTTGGGTTTGGCATGGCTGGATATTTCAACCGGAGAGTTTTTTACACAAGAGCTCAGCCTTAACGGCAATAAGGAAGAAGATATTTTGTCCGGAGCCTTGTTTAAGTTGCACCCGGCTGAAATAATTATTTCCGATTCTTATTTGCATGATTTCGGCGTATATTCCGTTATGAAAAGCTATAAAGAACAGCTGACCGTATGGCCGGATGCAAGATTTGACAGTGAAAACGCCAAGCTGCATTTGCAATCAATTTTCAAAGTTTCTGCTTTGGATGCATTTGGTTCATTTTCGCGTGCGGAGCTGAGCGCCGCCGGGTGTTTGGTTGACTATGTCGAAAATTCGCAAAAGGGCAAAATTCCGCTGTTACTTTATCCGCAAAAGATTGAAGAAGGGCAGTTTATGGAAATAGACGCCTCCACTCGTCGTTCTTTAGAGCTGATAGATTCGCTTTCCGGTGATAAGACAAGCTCGCTTTTTGGAGTTTTGGACCGCACGGTAACAGGTCCGGGGGGCCGATTACTGGCCTCAAGGATAACCAATCCTTTGCGTAGCGTAACAGCCATTAATGAGCGGCTTGATGTTTTGGAGTTTTTTCTGAAACGCCAATCCTTAAGAGAAGACATAAGAGAAATTCTAAAATCCTCATGTGATTTGGGGCGTGCCGTATCACGTCTTTGTGTCGGCAGGGGCGGGCCGAGAGATTTGTCTAACATCAAAAATACTTTAGGCATGGTTCCCAAGCTGCGTAATTTGCTTTATTTCAAAAATAAAGATGATGCCGATATGATTTCCTCGGTTCCGCAAGCGCTGCAAAAGATTACCGCCGATTTGGGAGAGCATTCAAAATTGGTATCTCATCTTGCCGATGCGCTTAAAGAGGAAGATCTTCCGCTTCTAAGCCGCGACGGTGAGTTTATAAAAAAAGGATACTCGGCAGAGTTAGACGAGCTTAAAATGCTAAAGGAAGACAGCCACAAATTGATTATGAGCTTGCAAAATAAGTATATTGAGGCGACCGGAATTTCGCATCTTAAATTAAAATTCAACAATGTTATCGGTTATTTTATAGAGGTACCGCTCAAAAATGCACCGCAAATAATGGATAACAAAGATTTTATTTTCCGCCAGTCAGTATTAAATGCCTCGCGTTTTACTACGGTTGAGTTGACCGAGCTTGAGGATAAGATACGAGGCGCCGCCGACAAAGCCCTGGCTTTGGAGCAAATATTATATGATGAATTGGTTGCAGAGGTAAAGGCAAGCTCGGATGATATCATCAAGACAGCCACGGCATTTGCCGAGTTAGATGTAGCCTCGTCATTGGCTGACTTGGCGGTAGAGTATAACTATTGTCGTCCGGTGGTTGATAATTCACTTTCGTTTGAAGTAAAAAACGGCAGACATCCGGTTGTTGAACAGTCGCTAAAAAAAGAAAATTCGGCTCCGTTCGTCGGCAATGATTGTTATATGGCAGAAAATCAAAACAACCTGTGGCTTTTAACCGGTCCGAACATGGCCGGCAAGTCGACATACCTAAGGCAAAATGCCATTATTGCCATTATGGCGCAGATGGGGTCGTTTGTTCCGTGCGAAAGCGCTCGCATAGGGATTGTCAACAAGCTTTTTTCGCGTGTCGGTGCCTCTGATGATTTGGCCAAAGGGCGCTCAACCTTTATGGTCGAGATGGTCGAAACCGCGGCAATATTAAACCAGGCCGATGAGCGTTCGTTTGTGATTTTAGACGAGATTGGTCGCGGCACGGCCACATTTGACGGCTTGTCGATTGCCTGGGCGGTGTTAGAGTATCTGCACGAGATAAATCGTTGCCGTACCATTTTTGCCACCCACTATCATGAGCTGACATCATTAAACGGCAAACTGGCGCGGTTGAGTCTGCATTGCATGAAGATAAAAGAGTTTAACGATGAGGTTATCTTTTTGCACGAGGTAATAGACGGCGCAGCCGATAGGAGCTATGGCATTCACGTTGCCAAATTGGCAGGCTTGCCCAAAGCGGTATTAAAAAGGGCCGATCAGGTGCTGCATAATTTGGAGCGGCAGGGCAAAGGAATGTCAGTCAAAGATACATCAGAGGAGCTACCATTGTTTGCGTGTGTTAAAGAAAGGGTGGAAGAAAAAATATTATCACCGGCTTTAGACGAGTTGTGCCAAATAAACCCTGATGATTTGAGCCCGCGTGAGGCTTTGGAAAAATTATACGAGCTGAAAAAAATGGTGTAATAAAAAAAGCCGGTTTGAAATACCGGCTTTATTATTATTCGGCATCACGTTGCTCAAAAAAAGATTTGTCAACGCCGCAAACCGGACAAGCCCAGTCATCAGGCAGCTCTTCAAACGGAGTTTCTCCGTCATAGACATAGTTGCAAACAGTACAAACCCATTGTTTAGCCATTGGTTTTCTCCTTCATATATTGTTGAAAAGTTTTGATAACATCATTTTTAAAATAATTGCGATAATCTTCATACAAAAGATTTTCCGCATTGCGAATATTTATTGCCTGATCAATTTCGGCAATAAAAACGGTATTGCTTTCCAGGGGATAAGAGGTTAACACTTTGGCGGTAATATGAGCCAAAGCATTTTGTAACACCGGCAAATTATTTAAAGAGCCATGCTCGACATTATCCCATTTGTTGACAGTTTTGCTTGATTGCAAGCCGAAATTAGCCACTACAAAAGGATCGATATCTTTGGGCAAAACCGACAAGGAAAATTGTTTTGTCTTTTCAATACAAGATTTGGTAAAGCTTAAATTCCCGCAAGACAAAGCCAGAGCGCAAGGTTTGTTGGCAGCAATCATTACGGCATCGACGATACTTCCGACCGGGCGCTCACCGTCGTTTGCTCCCAGGACATAAAGCCCCAAAGAAACCTTGTATAAAGCGTCCCACTCAATCATAATATGCAATCCTTTCAGTCAAGAAATATATATCGTCAAATTAACAATACAAGATTAGTAATGCGGCGGCGGAGTCTCTTCAGACAAAGGCTTAACCACATCTTTATCAACCAAATCCAAGAGATATTTGTTTATTTTCAAGAGGTTATCTATTTTAAGGCCCTGTTCATAAACAATTTTGCTAAGTTCCTCAAGAGTTTTTTCTTGGTTAGCCAAAGCGGTTTCAATATCAATCAAACGTTGTTCATCCATAAGAGCGCATCCTTATAATCATAGATAAAAAAGGTATCATCAGTATTTTAAATTAGCAACAGAAATTGAGAGATTATGATAAAGAAAAAACAAAAAGATAAAATTTTTAAAAATTTTGCTTGAGTTCTAAAAAAAATATGCTACAACTAACGGACGTTAGAAAGAACGGATTGTAGTTCAGCCTGGTAGAACGCTTCGTTCGGGACGAAGAGGTCGCTGGTTCGAGTCCAGTCAATCCGACCATAAAAAGCCACCCTTTATGGGTGGTTTTTTATGGTCGCAATTAAGATCTCTCGAACCAGCGAGGGCTGGTTCGACTACCAGCGGCAGGCAGACTTAGGGGATGCCGGTGGCTTTTTTATAAAAAAGCCAGCCGCGCAGAGGCAACTCGAACGAAGTGAAGAGTAGTCCAGTCAATCCGACCATAAAAACCACCCGTGAGGGTGG
>CASDRW010000090.1 GCA_949283275.1 uncultured Pseudomonadota bacterium | reverse complement strand
CCGGTGCCAAAACTTTCTTCACCGCAAAAGGTAATGCGGTTGGAATCCATCAGATTAACAAAATATTTCCACCCAGTCGGAACCTCGTAATAGCCAATGCCATGAGCTTTGGCTACACGGGCAACCGCTGTTGAGGTAGCGGCTGATTTGGCAACACCGTAAATGCCGTTTTTATAATAGGGAATAAGATTGTAATGGTCGGTTAAAATGGCCAGACTGTCGTTGGGGGTTACAAAGAAACTTTTGCCCAAAATCATGTTGCGGTCTCCATCCCCGTCATTGGCGGCGCCAAAATCGGCAGCTTGGTCTGAAAACATAAAATCAACCAATTCTTTGGCATAAACCAAATTTGGATCAGGATGTAAACCGCCAAAATCGGGCTTTGGGGTGGCATTGATAACCGAGCCTTTGGCCGCACCAAGCAAATCTTCAAATATGGCAACCGCATAAGGGCCGGTAACCGCATTCATGGCATCAAAACGCATGGTAAAACCTTGCGCGAACATTTTTTTGATGGCCGCAAAATCAAAAATCTTTTGCATCAACTCAACATAGTCTTTGACAGGATCTATAACTTCGATTGTCATACCGCAATATTCTTGGATGCCAAGGCGGGATAAATCAATGTCGGGACCTAAACATATTTTGTATTCTGCAATCTTTAGGGTTTCTTGGTAAATTTTGTCGCTAATCGAACTGGGAATTTGTCCGCCGGTTTCGTTGGAGTATTTGATGCCAAAATCACCAGAAATGCCCCCGGGATTGTGCGAAGCAGATAAAATAAAGCCGCCGTTTAATTTGTTTTTTAAGATGATGTTGGAACCAGCCGGAGTGGAAACAAAACCGTTTTGGCCGATAATCAATTTCTTTACACCATTGGCGGCTGCCATTTTGATAATTTTTTGGATGGCAATGTCATTATAAAAACGCCCGTCTCCGCCAACCAAAAATGTTTTGTCTGACAAATCGCCTATCACATTGAAAATGCTTTGCATAAAGTTTTCAATATAGTTTTCCTGCATGACTACTTTGGATTTGCGGCGAAGTCCGGCTGTCCCCATTTTTTGATCGGTGTAGGGGGTTGTCTTTATGCTGGTAATCATAATATCTCCTTTGTTTTATATCATTATATCCTGTAATTTATCATTTACAGGCGGAAAAACAAGGATTATGACAAAGTTATCAGCATTGTTTGGCAAAAATAAATTCAACCAAAGAGTTAAGTTCCATTTTGGCTGCCAAGTGTGATAAGCTCATGCGGCGGTGCAGCTCTTCGCGGTTTAGATCCAGAACAGTTAAGCCATCTAAAAAAAGTTCTTTGTAGATTACTCGGTCCTTTAGGCCCTCGGTAAATCTGAAACCATAGAGTTTGGATAGGTTTTCCAATTTGGCAAAAACAGATAGTTTGTTGTGAGAGCGAATCGTTGATATCTTATTGCCGCAAACTACCCAATTAAGATAGGGAAGTCCTTGAGAGGCCAAATGCTTTTTTGTTTCCCAGACAAATTCGGCATAACAACCGGCATTTATAATTTCGCCGCTTTCAGGGTCAATGTCGGCTATTGAGGATAAGTCGACCAAACTGTCCCCAATCGGGGTTATCAGAGTGTGCGGATATTGATGCGCCAGCTCAAACATATAATTTTTGCTGCCGGGGGTATCTATAATTACGGCATCGAATTTTAAGCGTAATTCTTTTATTAGATTTTTTATTTCTTCAATATTGTCGGCATTCGCTACAGGCTCAAAGACATAATGTACCGGAGTTAACAGGTTTATTTGATGCTTGGAACAAAAATTGCGGCGGTTGTTAACATATTTGGTCAAAGAGCCTTGGCGGCCGTCTAAGTCGATTACGGCTACATCAAAGTTTTCTTGCATGAGCTTAATTGCTAAATGCATGGCAAGAGTCGACTTGCCGGTGCCACCTTTCTCGTTGCCGATTACTATGATGTGGGCTTTTGATGTTTCGGTATTATTCATGTTCGGACATCGCTAAATGTTGGTTGTTTTTCGGTTGTATGGATACTACAATGCAGGATTTGTTTGAATTGTTTAGGCTGTAGCAAGTCTTTTCGGCTTCGTTCTTTGCTAGGCCTATAAGCTGAGACCGATATACAACCGCCGCTCCTTTGGTGGCCGGTTCGACATTGATCTCGGTCTTTTGCGCATAGGGTAAATGAATTTTTCCCTGAATGTCAAGAGCGTAGTTGCGGGCTTTGATATAATTGGAAAATGCCCCGATTTGAATTCCCCAGACCTTGTCGTCGGAATTTTCAAAGTCGTCAAATTCAGGAAGCTCCAATTTGGCATACATACGATGCGGAGGTTGTTGGTTGTTTTCAAGCTTTTTGAAACCGTAGTTCATTAGTTTGGCTACTTTCAAATCTCTATCCTTAATGCTGTTGTGTCCCATGGTAACCGCTATAACCCTGCGGCCGTTGCGCTCAGCCGAGGTTACAATGTTGTAGCCAGCTGCTGAGGTGTAGCCTGTCTTCATGCCGTCGGCTCCTTTGAAATGTTTTAAGAGGTGATTGTGATTGTAAAAAGTCAGCTCTTTGTATTTGAATTTTGGTGTGGAAAATAAATCATAATATTCGGGAAAATGATGATATATGGCGCTGGCTAATATGGCCATGTCGTGGGCAGTGGTCTTTTGCTCGCGGTTGGGCAGGCCTGAGGCATTTTTGAAAGTAGTGTTTTTCATGCCTAAATCTTTGGCCGTTTGTGTCATGAGTTCGGCAAATTCTTCTTCCGAGCCGCTCAGGGCTTCGGCCAAAACCGAGGCACAGTCGTTGGCGGATTTTACGATAAGTGCCAAAACAGCTTCTTTGACCGAGATGGTTTCACCGGGTTTTACCCCAATGCGTGACGGTTCACGGTTGGCCGCACGGCGCGATACTTTGAGTTCATCGTCAAAGGTTATATCGCCCTTTTCAAGTGCGCTGAAGGTAATGTAAAGGGTCATTAACTTGGTTAGAGAGGCAGGGTAGCGTCTTTCATCGGCATTTGATGAGCTGATAACTTCACCGGATAAAGCATCAATTACAATGGAAGACGTAGTGCGTTTGGAAGCTGCTTGTGCGTGGACGGAGAAAAATATAGTTGCTGCCGCTACGGCACAACATAAGGCTTTGCGATAAAAAGAAGTTAGTTGCATATTAACCACCATCGGAGATAATATTTCACGTTTTTTGTGAGGATAGCTCTAAAAAGAAAACAAATTATTAATATGGAAATATTTTTTATAAATTTTTGCTTGACTTTGAGGGGGTTTACAATTACAAAGATTTCCTGATGGCGGATTTAGCTCAGTTGGTTAGAGCGCTGGTTTGTGGTACCAGATGTCGTGAGTTCGAGTCTCATAATCCGCCCCATTAAAAAGCTTCCCTATCAGAGGAAGCTTTTTTTGTTGGAGCGGATGCCGATTTGTTTTTTATAACAAATCGGATGAGACTAGGTCTTGCTCGTAGGGCTATTGGCTTTTTGTTTAAAAAACCAATAGCCAACTCGCTTCGGTCACCGCGATGTAACGTTTGCGTCGTTTTTGTCTTGACATAAAAACGCCGCAAACTAACAAACGCGTAACTTACAGCGCAAACATTGTTTGCGCTTAGAGCATAATCCGCCAATTAAAAGCTTCCCTATCAGAGGAAGCTTTTTTTTGTTGGAGCGGATGCCGATTTGTTTTTTTATAACAAATCGGATGAGACTAGGTCTTGCTCGTAGGGCTCTTGGTGTTTAGGTGAGAGCTTTTTTTGCAATAACTTGGGGAGTCTTTTATAAAAAAGTTGCATAATTGTTTTTTTGCTGTTATACTAAAGGATAGTAGTTTGTAAAGTGTTGTTTTACAAAAATATTGCTTTGAGGAGTTGGAGCGTGGCAATACGAAGAGGCAATGTAATTGCTGGCAAGAGCGGTTTGGGTTATGCACAAGCCGCGTTTGGTCGTATTGAATTGTCGGGCAGCTCTTTGGGGTGCAGATTGGGTGATTATTTGATGATTGAGGGCGAAAAAAGCAGCGTTTT
>CASDRW010000089.1 GCA_949283275.1 uncultured Pseudomonadota bacterium | reverse complement strand
TTTCAAAAAAAACGCCTTGGGCTAATAAAAAGCCCAAAGCGTTGGAGTTTAAACAAAAAAGCGGCCTAATTATCTTTAGGTCGCTTTCCATGATACACTAATGTACCATACCGATATTTGTACACTCACCCGACGGGTTAGTCAATATGTTTGCAAAAATAAATCTTAAGTTGTGGATAAACTTGTCCTCAATTTTTATTTTTGAGCGTGATTGCAGGCAGCTGGATGTTTGGTTATAAAAAATATCCACTCAAAAAAGAAATTAACATGACAAAGAAAACTGTTGCTATCTTGGTTCTTTGCCTCAGCGAATGCTTTTTATCACACAGAGATGCCACAATACAACCGACAAGAAGTAAAACAAGCAATTGAATTTCTGTTAAAAACTCTTTACCAAGCAACATCCAACCTAAAAAAAGAGCGTACCATTGCAACTTTGGAAACTTCAAGCAAATTGCTTGATAAATATATAACGCAAAACGAGTATAAACCAAATTAACCAGCCCAACAACTATGGCTAATGGATAAAAACAACTAAGAATACCTTGTAAATAAGGTATATAATAATCTACCTCATACCAATTATTAGATAATGCCCAAAAAACAATAAGCGTCAAAAGTGACGCATATAAAAATTTTCCGATAAAGGCACAGCATAACAAAAACAAAAAATTTTGTATTTTAACCCACATTACAACACACCCCTAACTATAAATCAAAAAATGGGCAATGACACTCACAATACATCATTGCCCACTAATTTACGAAAAAATATATGCACAAATCATTCCTAAAAAGAAAAACAGCAGAGCAACAAGCAAATTAAAAATAATAAACGTAAAACTTTTTAATTGATTGTTTTCCATATCCCAATTTCCTTTGTAATGTTTATGCAAAATTTTTTATTTATAATATTGATTGATATATCTTGGAACCAAAGTTTCACACTTTTCTTGCTTATACTTAGTTCCCAACAACCTACCAATTTTATTAGCATAGTTATCAGCAAAACTACTGTCAAGTGTGTTTTGTTGAGTAACAACCTCTTTTGCCTCTTTCAAAAGAGATAGTGCGTTGGCTGCATCATAACCTCCTTCTCCGTATTGGGCGGCTTTACAGTTAATAAGTGCATGTTTATATTTATCTGTATAAGGCTGAGGATCTAATTGGGCTTTATTATTTATCATATTCTGAATAGCTAATACTCCGGATACTCCATATGCAAGCTTATTTTGCTTTGCAGGAATAACTTTACCTTCTTGCTGTTGAACATAATTCCAAACTTTTTTGCCATCGGCTGCCGTATCCCAATATCTGGGAATATTATTGGTTTCTTTATCTAAAGCTTGAGAATTATTGTTTTGCTTCTTCTTTGTAATATTTTCTATAATATCATAAGAACCGAAGCCGAAGTTGTCATCAGGGGAGTTGCCCCAAAAGTTGGTGCCGGCTTGAGGATAATCTTTGGTTATGCCTTGGTTATTGTAGTTTTGAATGATTTGGTTTTCTCTTTGCTGGCG
>CASDRW010000088.1 GCA_949283275.1 uncultured Pseudomonadota bacterium | reverse complement strand
TTATAAAGAGAGCTATCTTTGATATAGATAAACTTTATGTATTAAATTCTTTTAAGGTGTTTGATTTGATAATTGAAAATATTGATAATCAAACTGGTAATCAGGCGTATTTTGCGATTATTGATTTACCTTCTGATATGTATGCTTATGATGAATTTTGCAAACTTAAAAAGGTTGATGAATGGAAAAGTGAAGAAAATGTCGCTTTTGCAAAATCATCTTTGGAAAGCCGTCGTGAAGCCTATGCTGACCAAATAAATTGTTTATCCGGTGTTTTGGAGCGTTTTATACAACAGCTTGCTAAAATGGGACAGCTTGAAAATACAACGATAATTATTAATGGATTAAATAATCCTCAAGGCATATTAAAAGCAGAAGAAGATTATATAAAACAGCTACAAATTAAAAATCAGGTTTTGTTTGCTATAAGGCCGGAAAATAGTCAAGAGCCAGAGATTGATTATAGCGTTTGTCGGGTTGATGATATTGTAAATTCGTATTTGATTACCCATAAACCTTGTGAAGAGTTTGCTGGCATTAAGACAACTGAAAATAATATGAAGCAATTTCAAGAACTTATTGAAAAAAATAAATATAAAGATTTTGCTATAGATATGGCTGCTCAAAATTTTAAGGAATGGGTGAATGCCTGGATGGCTCATAATCAATATGAAAACTATGCTCAAAAAAAAGAAACTGAATCTATAGAAGGTGATAATATTGATGAGGAACAAGTTATAGAACTCGAAAAAGTGACTGTAAGTGAGAAAATAATTGAGGATGATCCAGAGCTAACAATGCCAAGTATTAGTGCTAAAGCTGATAATATGTCGCTTGCCGATGAGACTAAACAGGACGACAAAGTTTCTGTTACGGCGAATAACGCGATAAGTGAGCATAATTTAGACCAAGATTCAGTTGAAAATACAGAAATTAAAGTAAAAAATGCTGAAGATGGGGTTGCGGAAATCAGATCTGATTTGGAGGAAGATAATATAACAGAACAAGAAACTGTTGTGGAAAATAATTCTCTATCAGATGCTGATACTGTTTCGGATGTTATAGATAATATAGAGCAAGTTGCAACTGATAGTGATATGATAAATGATAAAGAGGGGTTTGCAACAGGAGATGTTGCCAACAATACTATTGTTCAGGAAGATGTTATTCCTGATACGGTTTTTGATATTAATGAAGAAAACAACACTACCGAAGATGCCATTGAAAAAGCCAAGCAAGCTTTGAAGATAAAGCAAGAAAAAAAAGAAAAGCTAAATCATAAATCATCTGAAAATGAACTGGATAATCTGGTTGAAGATATTGAAACTTTGACTAAAGACAATAATTTTAAGCAAGTATTAGAGGCTCCGGTGATTGAAGGGCAAAATCTTTCACCGGAAGAATTAAAAAAACAATATCATCAAAAAATTAAAGAGGCAGCTGATAAGGTCGAAAATAGCGTTAATCTTGAGGTTAAGGTTATTGAAAATTAGTTCGGAGTATTGATTCTTGTCCCTTAAAATAAAAAAAAAATATACTTTCGTAAGAAAAAGGACGAGGCTGTTTGCCAAAAACAAGCGGGCGTATTATTCGCTGATAATTTTGAGTGTTTTATTTGTTTTGAGCCTTTTTGCCGAACTTATAGCCAACGATAAGCCTTTGGTAGTCAGATATGACGGTAATTGGTATTTTCCGGCGTTTAAGACATATACGGAACAGACTTTTGGCGGAGATTTTCCGACCGAGGCTGATTATAAGGATCCGCTGATTGCCAAAAATATCAAAGAAAACGGCAATATGTGGTTTACGTTGATACCATATTCTTTTAATACGGTTGATTATCAATTAGATGGGCCAACTCCTTCGGCACCGGATAAAAATCACTGGCTGGGGACAGATGATGAGGGCAGGGATATTTTGGCGCGTATTTTATACGGTATCAGATTGTCGGTGGTATTTGCCTTTGTATTAACTTTTATTTCATCAATTATAGGGATTGTTGTAGGGGCTGTGCAAGGGTATTTTGGCGGCAAAACGGATATTGTTATTCAGCGATTGTTGGAAATCTGGGATTCTTTGCCACAACTGTTTATTCTGATTATCATTGCCAGTGTGTTTGCTCCGACGTTTGGGGTATTGTTGTTAATTATGCTGTTTTTTAGCTGGACGTCACTAGTGGGGGTAGTAAGGGCTGAGTTTTTGCGAACGCGCAATTTTGAATTTGTTAAAGCGGCAAAAGCTCTGGGTGTAAGCGATATTCGTATTATGTTTCGTCATATTTTACCCAATGCTTTGGTGGCATCCATAACATTTATTCCGTTTATATTGTCAGAATCAATTGTGGCATTGACGGCGCTTGACTTTTTGGGGCTTGGGCTATCACACGAGTATCCGTCTTTGGGCGATTTGGTAAGACAGGGCAAAGATAATTTGCAGGCACCTTGGATCGGTATATCTATTTTTGTGGTTTTGTCGGCTTTGTTGACAATGCTTATATTTATCGGCGAGGGAATAAGAGATGTATTTGACACCAGGAGAAATCGCTAATGAGTGATTTGTTGGAAGTTAAAAACTTTAGTGTCGGTTTTAGGAAAGATGACGGATATCGCTATAAGGTGGTAAAAGATATTTCGTTTAGTTTGAAAAAAGGCGAGGTTTTGGGGATTGTTGGCGAATCAGGCTCAGGAAAATCAATAACCGCGTTATCAATTTTGGGGCTTTTGCCTTATCCCAAAGCTTTTCATGGTGAGGGAAGCTCCATAAAATTTGAGGGAGTTGAGCTGATCGGCAATCCTGATATAATAAACTATCGCGGTGCCAAGGTGGGGTTTATCTTTCAGGAGCCGATGTCATCGCTTAATCCGCTGCATAAGGTTGGCAAGCAAATTACCGAAACCATTGTTTTGCATCAGAAATTATCTTTGAGAAGAGCCAAGGCCGAGGCTATAAGATTATTGAAATTGACCGGCATCCAAAACCCAAAAGCCAAATTTGAGGCCTATCCGCATGAGCTTTCGGGCGGGCAGAGGCAGCGCGTTATGATTGCCATGGCCATTGCCAATAAACCTGATATTTTGATTGCCGATGAGCCGACAACGGCTTTGGATGTTACGATTGCGGCACAAATAATCGATTTGCTTTTAAAATTAAAAAAAGAGCTGAATATGGCTGTTATATTTATCAGCCATGATTTGAACCTTATTCGCAAGATTGCTGATCGGGTTTTGGTGATGAAAAGCGGCAGGATTATTGAACAGGGCAAATGCGAAGATATATTTCGGCATCCGAAAGAAAGGTATACCAAATCGCTGATTTATGCCTCTAATGTGTCAAAAGAGCCCAATAACAATCAAAACGATTTTGTTTTGCAGGCTCAGCATTTGGTGGTTAAATATCCGGTTAAAAAAAGCTTTTGGGGTAAGGTTAGGGAATACCTTTATGCCGTTAATAACATATCCGTCAAACTAAAGGCTGGAAAAACACTAGGAATTGTGGGAGAATCAGGCTCGGGCAAAACCACGTTGGGGATGGCAATAGCCGGATTAAATAAGTTTGAAGGTGATATATTTTATAAAGGGCAAGACATAAAACTGATTAAAAACAGAGATTTGCGAAAAAAAATCCAGATTGTGTTTCAAGACCCTTATAACTCGCTTAATCCACGTATGACGGTTGGTGATATTGTGGGCGAGGGGCTGCGTGTTCATTTTAAAAATTTGAGTAAAAACGACAGGATAAACAAAGTTGTTAATGTGTTACATGAGGTTGGGCTAAGGGAAGATATCTTAAATAAATATCCACACGAGTTTTCCGGTGGGCAGAGGCAGCGTATTGCCATTGCCAGGGCTTTGGTGGTGGAACCGGAGGTGCTTATTTTGGACGAGCCGACATCGGCTTTGGATGTTACCATTGCGGCGCAAATCCTAAAATTATTACAGAAAATTCAAAAGGATAGGGGATTAGCTTATCTTTTTATTACTCACGATATGAAAGCAATTAAGGCGATGGCAGATGATATCGCCGTGTTGAAAGACGGCAAAATCGTTGAGCTTAATGCTGCCGGCAAAATATTTAATCAGCCGCGGCATCCTTATACCAGAAACCTGATTTATTCGGCTAATTTGAAAAAACAATTTATCTATAAAAGGAGATAAAAATGAGCAAAACTAAAACTTATGTTTCGATTTTGATTGCGGCGATTGTGATAATTGCCATCGGTTTTATTATGAATATCAATATGATAAAATCTTTTGTGATGATGTGTCTTAATTTCGCCGGCAACAATATTCAATCGGTTGCGGCGGCAGTATGCGCTTTTATCTTCTTGGGCAACAAAAATTATTGGCTGATTATGCTGGGTTGTGCGATTGTTACGGCTTTGGTGGTGCAGGTGGTGGTTATGGGGCAAAGCGCAGGATTGCTTGTTTTGGCAGCCAGAACAGTAACATTTATGGCGATTGTTTTCTTAATGAATTTTGTTAAGCTCTTAATTAATAAATAGATATCCCCCAGTAAACTGGGGGTTCTATAACAGCTACAAACCTTACGGTTTGACCACGCTCGTTGGCGTGGAGCGGTGTTGTTCCAACACCTTGGCATTCAGCCCCGAGTAAACTCGGGGTTTTCTGTAAGGCA
>CASDRW010000087.1 GCA_949283275.1 uncultured Pseudomonadota bacterium | reverse complement strand
CGAAAAACTTGGCATAGCGGTTGATTTTAGCGATGCCGGTCTAAGGCATCAAAATTATACGGTAAGCGGAGAGATTGTAAAATTTTTTGCCAAAGCCATGGGGTATGATGCCGACACGAGCGATAAGGCCGAGGCTTCTTTGTCAAAATTAGAAAACAGACGTTGGCAAAGGACATTGGAAGCGATATATGTCTGTAACATACATAATTTGATTATAGATGTAGTTGCGCCTGATTTATCGTCAATTGTTTTAACGGCGCAAGATGAAAAAGGCAACAAAATTGATTTATCTTATCAATATTTGGGCAATTGCGAGCAGTATGGCAATTTATATAAAGAAAGTTTGCGAATAACCACGGAATTGGAAATAGGCTATTATGATTTAAGGGTTGTTATCGGCGGCAAAACATATACTTCGGTATTGGCGGTTGCTCCCGATAGATGCTATAATATTTTGGAAGATAAAAAAATATGGGGCTATGCTCTGCAGTTGTACTCAGTAAAGAGCAAACGCAATTGGGGTGTTGGAGATTTTACCGATTTAAAAAATTTTGTAAAGATGTGCGCCCAAACCGGAGCTGATATAATAGGACTTAATCCGCTTAATGTTCTAAGTCATAATTATCCGGAAAACGCCAGTCCGTATTCATCAATATCACGAGAATTTCTAAATCCCATCTATATAGATATAGAAGCTGTTCCAGAATTTGATTCCAAAGATAAAGAGCCTCTGGAAGGACTGTTGCAAGAGCTGAGGACGAGTGAATTTATAGAATATACCAAAGTCTATCCCTTAAAGGTCAAGATGTTGGAAAAATGTTTTGCTGTTTTTCAAAGAAACAAAAACAGCAAACGGTATAAAGAATTTTTAGAATTTTGCGACAGATATGGAGCAAGTCTTGATAATTTGGCGGCTTTTCAGGCCATTTATGATGAACAAACGCATAAGGTTTGGGGCGGATGGCGAGCCTGGCCAAAGGAGTATTTATCGCCGTCTTCGCCGCAGGTTGCAAAATTTGTCAAACAAAATCAAGACAAGGTTGATTTTTTCAAGTTTATGCAGTTTGAGGCATGGCGTCAATTTTCGCAAGCTGTTGCCGAGGTTGAAAATTGCGGTCTCAAGGTTGGTTTTTACCGCGATTTGGCGGTAGGTGTTGGCAGAGACAGTGCCGAGTACTGGGGCAATCCTGATTTATTTATACCCGATGCCGGGGCCGGAGCTCCGCCGGATGCGTTGTTCCCCGGTGGCCAGAAATGGAATTTGGGAGCTTTTATTCCCGAGGTGTTAAAAGAGCAAGGTTATAAACCATTCCGCAATATTTTACGAGCCAATATGCAAAATGCCGGAGCTTTACGGATGGATCATGTTATGAGCCTGATGCGTCTTTATGTTATTCCCGATGCGTTTGATTCTGGCACATACATATACTATAATTTTGAAGATATGCTGAATATTGTTGCATTGGAAAGCTGCCTCAACAAATGTATCATCGTCGGCGAAAGTATAGGCAACGTTCCTCCTGGATTTATTGAAGCCATAGAAGCTAAAGGTTTCCACGCTTTAACTCTTTTATGGACCGAACGAAAAGATATGGGGTGGGGCGCTTTCAATCAGCCTTCGCAATATCCTTATAATGCATTTACTTCTGTTGGTACGCACGACATAGCTCCGCTAAAGATGTGGTGGTTTGGCTATGACATAGAGTTAAACTATGCTATGGGTATGTTCAAGAACGAGGAAGAAAGAGCGATTGCTTACCACAAGAGAGAGCAAGATCGTAGCTATCTTTTGGCCGCGCTGGACGAGGCGGGGGTTTGGCCTGAGGATAAGCCAAGAAGCGGAGATTATCTCTATGGCGAGCAATATCCGGAAGGAATAGAAGAGGCGGTGATGAGATTTATGTCGCGCAGTAACTGTCCGGTTTTCTTGGCACAGCTTGAAGACATGCTTCATGTTGAGAAGATGCAAAATCTTCCGGGAACCGATCATAACCAGCATCCCAACTGGCGGCGCAAACTTCCGGTTGATCTCGAAGATTTGGCGCAAGACATAGCTTATATAAGATGTGTGGCGGCAATTAGAAAAGAGCGTTAGATGTTTAAAGATAAGGTGTTGGTATTTGATCTTGACGGCACATTATATAATGTAGGCGCAAAGGTCGAGAATTTGGTTGATGCCAAAGTTAAAGAGTTTTTTAAGCAAAAACTAAAACTTAATGAGGCAGAAGCAAACAGGGTGATTAAAGATATAAGAAAGCGCTATCAATATGATGTTGAGGCGTTGGATGAAGAATACCCGTTTTCCAAAAAAGATTTTATGGATTTTATTTGCAATGTAGATATAAGCTTTCTGCCCCAAGACTATGCGCTTGATGCCAAACTTAAAAAGATGCCGCAACGCAAATTTATTTTAACAGACAGCACCAAAAAACATGTTTTGGATGTATTGGCGGTCATTGGTGTTGCGGCGGATAATTTTGCGAGTATTTTTGATGGTCATGATATGGCCTATACATTTAAACACAATCCCAAGGGATTTAAGCTTTTTTTAGATAATTATGGTCTAAAAGCAAAAGATTGTTTGTTGTTTGAGGATAATCCGTGCAATCTTGAGGTGGCCAAGGAAATAGGGTTTACAACGGTTTTGATTGGCCAAGAAGATAAAGAAAAACCTTTATTTTGTGATTACCGCTTTGCTGATATTAAGAAAGCGTTGGAGTATTTTGCATAACAATCCCCAAAAACAAAAAAATCAAAAAAAGTTATTGATTTTTAACTAATTCGTTGTATACATACCTGCTGAATGTATGTAAAAAGGACTCAAAATGGCAAGAAAAACTAAGGAAGATGCAGAACAAACCAGATTGGCGATTCTCGATTCTGCATTGCAAACTTTTTATGAAAAGGGCTTTTCGCGCACAACATTTGACGAGATAGCCAAGCGTATCAACCTAACCAAAGGAGCGGTTTATTGGTATTTCAGAAATAAAACCGATTTGATAGCAGCATTGATCACACAAAAGATATTGGAACATAGAAAAAACTATCATTACGAGGTATCTGATAGTTTGTCATCATTACGTTGCGGTATAATAAATCGAGCGCAAGCCATTGAAAATGATGCAGATTTCAGACGTTTTTTGTTTTTTGTGGTTTATCGGATGGAGTGGTCTCCGGCGGTTTTTGACAAAGTTTGGTCAGAGATAGGAGAGCTTTGTGAGCTTCCGGATAAAGAGTTATATGATGTATTGCTCCGTATTCAAAAGAAAGGCGAAATACGTCAAGATATTAACATAACAGAACTCAGGCAGATAATGATTTGTTTGTGGAAAGGAATTATTGATAAATACATTTTGGGAGTTAATATTGATATGGATTTATCAACAGCAATGACCAAAGGATTTGATATGATTATTAACGGAATAAAGGTGGAGAGTAAATAAAATGCAGGTAGTAAAGGTACAGAAAAGAAAAATAGTTCTTAATTTTGTCATTATTGTTTTATGCATAGGCATTGGTTGGTATCTTAAAGCCAAACTTACGCCGCAAAGCAACAATATGGCTCTTGCCGGAGGATCAACTCCGCATGTATTGGTTGAAGAAGTGATAAAGACCGATGTCTCTCCGCAAAGAAAATATATAGCATCAGTTGAAGCGATAAAAAGTGTTGATCTGATACCGCAGGTTTCGGGCTATGTTGATGAAGTATTGTTTCAGGAAGGTTCAGTTGTAAAAGAGGGAGACATTTTATTTGTGATCGAGCAAGATCGCTATATTGCAAATGTAGATTTAAGTCAGGCAGCCCTAGACAGTGCCAAAGCCAATTTGGTAAAAACCGAGAGAGATTATAAAAGACAAAAGGCCTTAAGCAGCCAGCAGTATGCCTCCAAGTCAACATTGGATACGGCCGAAAGTGCGTATTTACAGGCCAAAGCGGCGGTAGCTCAGGCTGAAGCCAATTTGGAGTTAGCCAAAATAGATCTGGAACATACCGAGATTAAAGCCCCCATAACCGGTCTTATCGGGAAGGCCGAAGTTACCGAGGGTAACTATGTAAGTTCCAATACACAGACTTTGGCGCGCATTATCCAAGCCTCCCCAATAAGAGTTGTATTTTCGGTTCCTGATAAAGACAATATCATGTTCAAAAGACTTGGTTCAAGCGGTATGAAGACACGTTTGGAATTACCGGACGGCAGTATCTTAAATGACAACATGGTTTCGTATTTTGTTAATAACGAAGTTAACAAAAACACGGCAACTATTCCGATTTATTTGGAATATGCCAACCAAGAAAGGATTTTGGTTGCCGGCAATTATGTTAATGTAATTTTATCATCGGCCGAAGAAACTCCTGCCATAATAATTTCACCGGCAGCGGTAATGCAGGACGCCAACGGCTCATATGTTTATGTTGTTGACCAAGAAGGCAATGTCAGCGAAAGAAGAGTACAGTTAGATGGTTTGTTTGAAGATAAGCAAATAGTTCTTTCAGGCCTTGAAGGCAATGAAAAAATTATTGTTAGCGGCTTGCAAAAGGTCAAAGATGGTGCCAAAGTCAGAGCTAGCTTGGTTTCTAATACAACAGAGGAGGCCAAATAAAAATGTTTTCAAGGATTTTTATTGAGCGTCCTCGCTTTGCGATGGTAATATCCATCGTGTTGTCATTGGCGGGAATTATCTCGGTATTTTCTTTACCGATTGCCTTGTATCCGGAAATAACTCCGCCGGAGATTGTTGTATCGGCAACATATCCTGGTGCATCAGCGGAAGTTGTAGCAAGGACCATAGGTATTCCGTTGGAAGAGCAGGTCAACGGTGTTGAGGATATGATTTATATGTCATCATCATCGGAAGATTCTTCATATCAACTAACCATAACTTTTAAGGTTGGAACCGATCCTGATATGGCGCAGGTAAAGGTTCAAAACCGTATTCAACAGGCAGCCTCCATGTTACCAACCGAGGTACAACGTCAAGGTCTGACGGTACGCAGCCGCTCATCCAATATTTTAGGATTCGTTTCGGTGTTTTCTCCTGACAATAGTTTGAGCAGCCCCGAGCTGGCGGATTATGTTCAAAACAATATGAAAAACAGTTTGTCGCGTGTTGACGGTGTCGGCGAGGTCAATGTTTATTCGGCAAGACTTAGCATGCGTGTATGGCTTGATGCTGATAAAATAGCAGCTCTAAATATACCATTGGCGCAAATTGTTTCGGCGATTGAAGGGCAAAACTATCAACCATCACTTGGTAAAGTAGGGTCAATGCCCGGCGATGGCAAACAACAAATAGTCTATGCTTTACAGACCCAAGGTCGTATCAATGAGGTCGAAGATTTTAAAAACATTATTGTTCGTACGGCCGAAGAAGGGGGAATGGTTCAGCTCAAAGATATTGCTCGTATAGAAATTGGAGAAGAATCATATCGGGCAGCCTCTAAGTACAATGGAGTTCCAAATGTTGCTATAGCTGTCAACCAATTAACCGGCGCTAATGCTTTGGAAGCCATGAAGAACTTAAAAGTTGAATTGGAGCGCTTAAAAACTAATTTTCCCGAAGGTGTGGACTATTTGATAGGCTATGATTCTACCAAATATATCACGGCCTCTATTGAGGAAGTTGTTTTGACATTGGTATTTACCTTTGCGCTGGTTATATTAGTTTGCTATATCTTTTTGCAGGATTGGCGTTCGACATTGGTGCCCAGTCTAACCATTCCGGTGTCATTGTTGGCAACTTTTGCGGTTATGTTGGCTTTGGGGTATAGCTTAAATATGCTAACCTTGTTCGGATTGGTTTTGGCAATCGGATTGGTGGTTGATGATGCCATTGTGGTTGTGGAGCGTGTTTTGGCTTTGATGGAGCAAGAAGGCCTAACGCCTAAAGAGGCAACCATCAAAGCAATGAGCGAGGTATCAGGGGCCATTGTTGCAACCACTTTGGTTTTGCTGGCTATCTTTGTACCGGTAGGATTTATGGGAGGTATAACCGGTAAGATTTATCAGCAATTTGCCATAACGATATCGGTTTCGGTGGCATTTTCAGCCATCAACGCTTTGACGTTATCCCCAGCATTGTGTGCGACGATATTGCGTCCGCTAAAACCGATTGAGCATGGCCCGTTGTTTTGGTTTAACCAATTGATTAACAAAAGCAGAGACACCTATTCCGGCATTGTTGGGATTTTTGGCCGCAAGATTGGAGTTGTGGCAGTTGTTTATGGTCTGGCGTTGATAGTTATAGCTGGTATTTTGAACATCAGCCAAACATCGTTTATTCCTTCCGAAGATCAAGGTGTGGTTATGGGTAACGTTCAGCTTCCGGAAGGAGCCTCGCGTGAGAGGACGCAGGCATTTGTTGACAAGATAGTTCCCCTTATCAGAAAAGAGCCAGGAGTTGACGCCGTAATGGCAATTACCGGTGTTAGTATGATTGGCGGAACAGGTGAGAACGTTGCCATGGTAATTACAGTACTAAAGCCATGGAATGAAAGGAAAGGTGATGAGCTTTATTCCACCAACATTCTAAACCGCTTAAGAGCAAAATTGAGCGAATATTCGGAAGCGGAGGTTCAGTTGTTTGAGCCGCCGGCAATTATGGGACTTGGTATGAGCGGAGGTATGGATTTCCGTTTGCAATCAATGGATACCGATAATCCGCAAGCCATAGAGGCTGCCTTGATGGCCTTTTTGGGCAAGATGAATGCGTTGCCTGAGATATCTTACGCCTAT
>CASDRW010000086.1 GCA_949283275.1 uncultured Pseudomonadota bacterium | reverse complement strand
GGCCGATGAAAATCGAATCTCGACACGTTTGTTGGTGCCGCCGAGAGGAATAATTTATGACCGGCATGAAAATATGTTGGCCGGAAACGAACAAAATTTTCAGGCTTTGATGGTGGCGGAGCAGACAACTGATGTTGATGAAACACTTAGTTCTTTTAAAAAAATTATGCCGTTGAGTGAAGATGAAGAAAAAAGAATTAGAAAAGATTTAAAAAGAAATCGTAGTTTTGTGCCGATAAAAATAAAAGATAATTTAAGCTGGGAGGAGGCTACCAGAATTTTGCTAAATTCTCCGGATTTGCCGGGGGTATTTATTGATGAAGGATTGTCGCGTTATTATCCGTACGGAAATATCTTTGCTCATGTGGTGGGGTATGTGGCGGCAGTGGATGATGCTGATGTAAAAGATGATCCTTTGCTTGAGGTGCCGGGATTTAAAATCGGTAAATCAGGTATTGAAAGATTATATGATAAAAATTTGCGCGGTAAGGCCGGCAACCTTAAATTGGAAGTTAATGCGTTGGGGCGAGTTATGAAAGAAATTGAACGCGTTGATGGTATTGCCGGAGAAAGAATTGATTTAAGTCTTGATTTAAGGTTGCAGCAGAAAGCTTATGAACTTTTGGGTGAGGAAAGCGGCGCCGTGGTGATGATGAATGTTAATACCGGTGAAGTGTTGGCTTTTGCATCGGCTCCGGCATTCGATCCGAATATGTTTGCCAATGGTTTGTCAACCGAAGAATGGGAAGCTCTTAATACCAACGAACGCAATCCGTTGCTTAACAAAGTAGTGGCCGGTTTATATTCTCCGGGTTCTACTTTTAAAATGATTGTGGGGTTGGCGGCACTTGAAAGCGGAACTATAAACAAACAATCAAGATCATTTTGTGCCGGTAAAATGACTTTGGGTAACCACACCTTCCATTGCTGGAAAGATTGGGGGCATGGTTATTTGGACATGGTTGAGGCTTTGCAACATTCTTGCGATATATTCTTTTATGAAGTGGCGCAAAAGTTGGGAATTAATAAAATTGCAGAGATGGCAAGAAGATTTGGTTTGGGTGAAAAGACAAATATCGGCATCGAAAATGAAAAAAGCGGTCTTATTCCTGATACCGAATGGAAAATGAAGCGTTTCGGAGAGCCTTGGCAGCAAGGTGAAAATGTTATATCAGGTATTGGGCAGGGGTATATTTTGACAACTCCGATACAATTGGCCACGATGGTATCAAGAATTGCCAACGGCGGATATAAAATCAATCCGACATTTAAAAAGCTGGATAAAAATGAAAAAATCGGGGCTGAAAATATGGGGTTGTCAAGGCAAAATATAGAGATTGTCAAGCAAGGTATGTTTGATGTTGTTAATGCCCAAGGCGGTACGGCGATGATGGCAAAGTTTGATTTTAATGGTCAGAAAATGGCCGGAAAAACCGGAACAACCCAGGTGCGGCGTATATCAATGAAAGAACGTGAAACAGGGGTGTTGGAGCAAGATGAAATACCTTGGAAATACAGAAATCATGCGCTGTTTGTCGCTTATGCGCCGCATGATAATCCTAAATATGGGATTGCTGTGGTGGTGGAACACGGAGGATCGGGTTCTTCGGTGGCTGCTCCAATCGGCAGTAAAATGTTATTGGAGGCTTTGAAATTGGATGCAACGGATAAACCAGTGGATTAAAAAACATGTATAAAGCATATGAAACAGGTTTTAGAAGTCAGAGTTTGAGCTTTAGCGAAAGGTTTTGGGGAATAAGCTTTTCTTATGTCCTATTGATTGTAATTTTGGCGGCAATAGGTATTGTAATGCTGTATTCTGCTGCAAACGGAAGCTGGCAACCGTGGGCTATCAGGCAGGCTATGCGCTTTGGTATGGGGCTTGCGATTATGTTTGTTATGGCCTTTATGGATGTAAGGATATTTTTGCGTTATGCTTATTTGTTTTATTTCGGCGTTTTGTTATTGCTAATTGCTGTTGAAGTTAGCGGACATGTGGGCATGGGTGCGCAACGCTGGATTAATTTGGGGTTTATTAAACTGCAGCCTTCGGAACTAATGAAAATTGCTCTGGTGTTGGCGTTGGCTAGGTATTTTAATTCAACAACATTGCAAAGTATTGAAAGCTTTAAGGGATTAATTACTCCGTTATTGTTGGTTGTGGTGCCGGTTTTGTTGGTTTTGATACAGCCAGATTTGGGAACCGCGTTGATGCTTCTGTTTAGCGCAAGTGCAATATTTTTTGTGGTTGGAGTGCAATTGTGGAAATTCGGGATTGTGATATTGGGCGGAATTATATCTATGCCGATTGTGTGGCACTTTTTACATACTTATCAGAAAAACAGAGTGTTGACATTTTTGGATCCGGAACGTGATCCTTTGGGAGCCGGATATCATATTATTCAATCCAAAATCGCTTTGGGTTCAGGCGGTGTGTTTGGCAAAGGTTTTTTGAACGGAACGCAGAGCCATCTTAATTTTTTGCCCGAAAAACATACCGATTTTATTTTTACCATGTTGTCGGAAGAGTTTGGTATGATTGGTGCGGTTTTGGTTATTTTAATTAATTTTTTAATTATTGCTTATAGTTTTGTTTTTGCTCTGCGGAGCTCAAGTTATTTCGGAAAACTTATGGCTATCGGATTAACTACCAATTATTTTTTGTATGTTATCATTAATATAGCAATGGTTTTGGGTTTGCTGCCGGTGGTGGGAATTCCGTTGCCGCTTATTTCTTATGGCGGGACGGTAATTATTTCGGTTATGACCGGGTTTGGAATTATATTGGCGGTAAATACTAACCGAAATATTAATATTGGTAAGGACTAAGGTTGAAAAATAAAGATATTTGCTTGCTTTTGAAACAAAATAAGGTTTAAATAATAATAGGTAATTTAGAAGCATAATAAAATGGTCGGATTAGCCAGATTTGAAACAGAAAAATATTTGTTGGAAATGTTGGAACGGATTTCACGTAATCGTTCCGAGTATAGAGTTTTGTATGTTAATGTTTCTAAATTGAAACCCAAAAACAGGCATCCTAGATTTGTCAAAATTATTGCTAAGCTTTTTGATGATTTGGTGGCAATTGCAAATGGTTCTATGTTTGTGTTGTCAAACGGTGATTTTGCAATTGTGGGGAAAAATATTACCGAAAAAACTGTTGGTGAAGCCGTTGATAAATTGCGGCGTGGTTTGGTTACCGATCCGATATGGACGGCACACAGCTCAAGTGAATTTACAAAACTGTATGAACCGGAAGAGTTTGAAGATTTGGCAAAACATATTGAAGAATTGCTTCTGACGTCAAAACCAATTGATTTGTTGGCTTATCGTTATCCGGTTGATGCTTCGCAAATTGATAACTTGAAGGCTCATCTGGACGAAATTAATATTGTGGAAATAATTAAACATCAAAGTGTTTTGAAATTAGAAGGACCAGGAAAATTTACACGGATGTTTGAAGAATTTTTTGTGGCAGTTAAAGATTTGAGCAAAAAGTTTGATCCCAATATTGATTTGACCGGAAATAAATGGTTGTTTTTGTATTTGTCGCAGACATTGGATAAAAAAACAATGTATTCTTTTTTGTTTTCGGATATAAAAAACAAACCGCGAAAAGTTAGTCTTAATCTTAATTTGTCGACAATGTTTTTGCCTGAGTTTGATGATTTTGTGAAAAGGCTTGAAGAAGACGGGCAGAAAATTGTGGCCGAGGTGCAGGTTATGGATATTTTGAATAACTTGTCGGCTTATTTTGATGCCAAAGAGCTTTTGCATCAAAGAGGACATGAGATTTTGATCGATGCGGCAAGTATTGAAATGCTGCAGGCCTTAAATGCCAAAAAATTGGAGGCCGATTATATTAAAATATTCTGGCATGCGTTGATGGAAGAGTATGAGGGAAATGCGCTTGATGTAAAGCAAATGATTGAAGATATAGGTGCTGATAAAATTATTTTAGCCAAGTGTTTGGATGAAAAGGCTTTGCGTTGGGGAATTAAAAACGGTATAAGAGCTTTTCAGGGGCCTTATATGGATTTGGCTGAGATTGCACTTATAAAGTCTAAATGTCCGAACGGTAAAGTTTGTACAACAGATGAGTGTTTGCAACGTCGTAAGTTAATTGCCGGAGCGCTCAGAGATCAATGCTTGCATAAAGATTTTTTGGAGAAAGAAACAAATTAAAATGGCTGAAGATCAGAAAACAGAAATTAAGCAGGAAAACGGAATTTTTGAATATCTGAGGAAATTCTGTGCTAATCGTTCGGCTTTTAAAGTGTTGTATATAAATCTTCACAGTTTAAGTGAAAATGTACGTTCGCAACAAAATAAACGAGCGATTGTCGATGTATTTATGCCATTGGTGAAAAAGGCTGAAGCTAAAGTATTTATGTTGCCTAATGAAGATGTTTTGGTGATTTTTAATAAGAATGCTCAAGATGAATTCTCGTCATCATTGGTGAGAGCTCATTTTTTGTTGCAAAGTGATGATAAATTAAAAAATGCCGAGAATATGGAAAAAGCCGGTATTATAGTAATTTATGATTTGGAGACAGAATATGTTGATCTGTCTAAAAAGATTGTGGCAGCTTGTCAGAAAAGGCAAGAACAAGATTTAGCCGCAAAAAACGGGAAGATGTCTTTCTTTAATACATCAAATAAGCATTTTCGTCGAGAATTAACACCGGAGATGTTGGCAAAAGTGCAGAAGATTATTTCGGTGGCTGATTTTTCAAGTTTTATCAGAAGGCAGGCTATTTGCGCCATTATCGGTAAGTCGGCACCGCAGAGAGTGTTTGAGGAAGTGTTTGTCTCAATTCCTGATATGCGAGATTCATTGTTGCCTGAGGTTGAAATAACCGCGAATCCTTGGTTGTTTTTGGCTTTGACCGAAACATTGGATAAAAGAGTGCTGGAAATTATCTCTAGGCATGATGATGGGGCATTAATTGGTAATTTTAGCGTTAATATCAATGTATCAACTATTTTATCCGATGATTTTTTGCGGTTTGACGACAGTATTAATGGGGCTATGCGGCAAAGTATTGTATTGGAATTGCAGTTAGTGGATATTTTTAGCGATATTAGATCCTTTATCTTGGCAAAAACTTTTGCTAAAACAAGAGGATATAAGATATGTATCGATGGTATTACGGTTGATAAATTAAAATATCTTAATCGGACAAATCTTGACTGCGATTTGATGAAGATTGTTTGGCATCCGTCTTTTGTGGATATTATTGGTGAGGATAGGCATTTTATGGACTATGTCAATAAAGCTGAGCGGGCAAAAATAATCCTCTGCCGCATTGATGATGCCAATGCGGTAGAGGTTGGAAATTCTTTAGGAATTAACCTGTATCAAGGGCGATATGTACAGAGGCTTTTGAATGCCTCTAACATGAAGCGCTAGCCAAGGCGCGCCATGGTGCGTCGTAACAAGCGGTCCTTCTGGTTAAGATTTTCTTTCTTTAACTTCTCTATTCTGACCATATTCTTCCAGATGTATTTTTGCTCTTCGGCAAAACAGGTTTCAAGCTTAATCTGTTCGTTTAACTTAATGTTTCCAATATAATGGTTAGAATATTTCATGGTTGTAAATCCTCCTTATGCAAAAAATGGTGGACTACAGATATATATTATAGCATGAATTTTTAAAAAATCCAGTAAAAAGAATCATTTGACATTTGAGAATTTATTTGAAATTTTTAAAATAACAACAAGATATTTAGTTTTAGGAAAGAGAGGAAAAATGCTTAAAAAGATAGTCGGTGCGGCTTTGATCTCAATGGCAATGCCGGTGATGGCGGCAGAAAATGTGAAGACCTTGCCCAGTCCTGAGGTTGAAGGCGGAATGCCTATAATGGAGGCTATTGCCAAACGCAAAACCGGAAGGGAGTTTAGCGCCAAAAAAATTGAGGAGCAGGATTTGAGCAATATTTTGTTTGCGGCGTGGGGTGTTTCGCATGAGGACAAACGTACAATCCCAACAGCCAGAAATTTGCAAAATATGAATGTTTATGCCGTATTTGATGACGGAATCTGGCTTTATGACGGGAAAGAGAATAATCTTACCAAAGTTGGTGAGGCTAAAGATGTTATGGGTTTTATTGCCAAACAGGATTTTGTTTTGGAAGCCCCGCTAACGCTTATTTTTACGGCCAAACCCGACGAAAGAGGATATGCCCAGATGCACGCCGGCTCGGCTTATCAAAATGTGGGGCTGTATTGTGTCGCAAAAGGACTTAATAATGTGGTGAGAGGAATGATTGATTTTGAAGAAATAGGTAAAGTTTTGGGGCTAAAGGGTGAAAAAGTAATTATAACCCAAACCATCGGTTGGCCTTATATGTAGTATAAATCATTTTTTATAAAGAGATAAAGTTGCTAGAAATATGAAAAATTTGCTGATATTGGGAGCTGCCAGAGGCGGAAAAACAACTTTGGCACGTATGGTAAATGAAAAATTTGGGCTTGGTATAATTGCAGTTGATGCTTTGGTTTCAGCATTTGAAGAAAAATTTCCTCAATTGGGAATAAAACACCATAGTGATGAGGCAAAAGAGTGGCGCCGTTTGTTTTTGCGTATCTGAATGCTTTGGAATACAACCATCCCCAGGCTAGGTTTGTGGTGGAAGGTTATCATATACCGTTAAGTTTGGCGGCGGAAAAAATAAATCGGGATTTATTTG
>CASDRW010000085.1 GCA_949283275.1 uncultured Pseudomonadota bacterium | reverse complement strand
TCCATTTTTTGCGCCAAAGCTCCGTGATAGATTGCCGCCAACGGTGCGCCTTGTCCGCCGGCCAAAATATCGGCATCTCTGAATTTGCTAACTACTTTTACTTGAAGCGCATCGGCCATCTTTTGCCCGTCGCCGATTTGGTACAAAATATGTTCTTTGGGCTTGTGGCAAACAACATGTCCGCCAAATCCGATGAGGTTAATTCCCTCCACATCAAACATAATCTCACGTGCGGCGGCAATATGAAACTCGGTCAGCGCGTTTTCGATTCTCAATTTTTCGTCATCATTCATGGTCACAAAGTTTTTTTGCATATGGCGCAGGCTTTCGCGTATATTTTCATCATAAGGAATTTCAAATGTTCTCCCAAAAGAAAATATATCTATTCCGTCGGTGGTGATTATCGAGGCGTTAACCCCATCCAAAGACGAACCGCTTGCCAGTCCCAAAACCTTGTAGGCCCCAATTGAATTCATGATAAAAAATCAAACTCCTTTGTTGCAATGCAAAAATTATATGCTAATATGCGTTAAGATTTGGTTATAAATAAGAAAAGGAACAATAAAAATGTCGGAATTTAAATCAGAATTCTTAAATATTATGCTTGAGCGCGGATTTTACAATCAATGCACCAATATCGAGGGTTTTGATGCCTATTTGTACGAGTGCGAAAAATCAGGCAAACCGGCGGTAGGCTATCTTGGTTCCGACCCCACAGGCGACAGCTTGCATGTCGGGCATATTGTTCCGTTGATGATGTTGCGTTGGTTTCAAAAATGCGGCCACAAGCCGCTTGCCCTTGTGGGTGGTGCTACGGCACGCATCGGCGATCCTTCGGGCAAAGACAAACTGCGTCCTTTTTTGGATGAGGCAACTTTGGCGCATAATATCGAGGGCCTAAAAAAATCTTTTTCCAAATTTTTGCGGTTTGGTAACAGTGGCAACGATGCCCTTATGGTTGACAACTGGGATTGGTTCAAAGACATCAACTATCTTTCGTTTTTGCGCGATATTGGCACTTGCTATTCGGTCAACCGCATGCTCACCATGGATTCTGTCAAAACCAGACTAGAGCGCGAACAACCGATGAGCTTTTTGGAGTTTAACTATATGTTGCTGCAAGGCTATGATTTTTGTGTTTTGATGCAAAAATACGGCTGCCGCGCCCAAATAGCAGGCTCCGACCAATGGGGCAACATCACCTCCGGTACCGAGCTTGGCCGTCGCAAATACGATGTTGAGCTGTTTGGTTTTACCTCGCCGATTATTACCGATGCCGCCGGCAAAAAGATGGGCAAATCCGAGGGCAACGCCGTTTGGATTAACGAGGAAAAACTCTCCTCTTACAACTACTATCAATATTTTCGCAACATCGGCGATACCGAGGTTGGCAAGTGTCTGCGTATTTATACCGATTTGCCGATGGACGAGATTAGGCGCCTAGAGGCCTTAAAAGATCAAGAGATTAACGAGGCCAAAAAGATTTTGGCCTATGAGGCAACCAAAATTTGTCGTGGCGAACAAGAGGCCAAAGCAGCCTTTGACACCGCCATAAAAACCTTTGAACAAGGCTCAGCCGGCGGCGATTTGCCCTCGGTCAAGGCTCAAATTGGTGATGGTATTTTGGATGTGTTTGTCAATATTGGTTTTTGCGCCTCCAAAGGCGAGGCGCGGCGTCTCATCAAGCAAGGCGGTCTAAAATTAAATGACAAAAGCATCACCGATGAAAACTACCATTTAAGCGATAGTGATTTTTCTAGCCAACAAGCCAAGATAGCTTTGGGAAAGAAAAAATTTGGTATTATCACTCTTGGCTGATATTGATATTTTAACTTTTAAGCCTTAAATTATCTCAAAGCGGATTCTTTTTAAAAAAGTTGGAATGAGGAGATTTGTTTTGCCGGATAATTTGCCCGAATTGCGCGATATTCATTTGCCGGAAGGAGTTTCAGCTTGGCCTTTAGGTTATGGCTGGTGGGTTATTCTGCTTTTGCTTATCGGGGTAGTTGTCTTGTATTATTTGTTCAAGCTCTGGCGCCTCAAGTCGCAAAAACTTTATGCCGTCAAACTGCTTAATTCGACTGATGACAAAAACGTTGTAAATTCTGCGGCTGCTATATCTGAGATTTTGCGGCGTATCTGCGTTTATAAATACCCTCAAGCCGCCGTGCTTAATGGTCAAGACTGGATAAATTTTCTAAATACTCATAGTAAATCGCTAAAAATCGAGGGCAAGGAGGCAGATTTGTTGCTCAATGCCCCTTATATGCCATCAGAAAGTGCTTTGTTTGATCATGCTAATTTGCAAAAACTAAAAGGTTTTTGTGCCCGATGGATAGGAGAAAACTTATGATGATTTTTGCCTATCCATATGCGTTTTTGCTGCTTTTAGTGCCTTTTTTGGTCTATAAACTTTTGCCTGCCGTCAAAGGTATGCACGGTGATGCTTTAAGAGTACCCTTTTTATCCGATTTGGAGAGGATATCAATTGCCTCGGGTGGTATTTGGGCACCCCAAAGCTCATCTTCAAACAACACTATTTCCAAGCCGTTTATATGGCTGTATTTGGTATGGGCCTTGCTTTGCGTAGCGGCTGCGCGCCCGCAAATTGTTGGCGAGCCTATGCGTCTGCAAAATAACAGCCGAGATATTATGTTGGTTTTGGATATTTCAACCTCGATGTTGGAGCCGGACTTTAGTTTTGCCAACCGCCGGATAACCAGGCTTGATGCCGTCAAAAAAGTAGTTTCCGATTTTACAACCAAACGAGCCAATGACAGAATTGGGCTTATTTTGTTTGGCACACGCGCCTATTTGCAAGCGCCGCTCACCTATGACAAAGCAAGCCTCAACGATATTTTGTGGTCAATGCAAGCCGGCATGGCAGGCGATTCCACCAGCATTGGCGATGCTTTGGCCTTGGCCTTAAAAAACCTAAAAGACCAAACAGGCGACAAGGTAATAATTTTATTGACCGACGGCGAAAATAACGATGGTTCGCTAAGTCTCGCTCAGGCAATCAAACTGGCCAAAGACGAAGGTATCAAAACCTACACCATCGGTGTCGGCTCTCCAAATGTCTTTTTCCAAATGCTGTCTTAAGCCCCTCAAGGTGTTGAAGACAAAGGCTTAAAAGAGCTTTCCCGTCAAACCAAGGGGCAATATTTCAGGGCCGAAAACACCTCTGATTTGCAAAAAGTCTATGACCTGATAGATAAACTAGAGCCCTCTCAAGGCGACGAAAACTACATCCGCGAAACCAAAGATATTTTCTATCTTCCGCTTCTTGCGGCAATTTTATTGGGGTTGGGCTTGGCATTTATTATGAAAAGGGCTCTATAATGGCAGAATTTTGGCATAATTTTCATTTTTTAAGACCGTGGCTTTTGCTGTTGCTGGTTTTGCCTCTGTTGCTTTATGGCTTTTATTTTAGGGGGATTAACGCGCAGTCGTCGTGGCAAAAAGTAATTGACAAACGCTTGCTTGACTTTTTGTTGGTCAAAGGCTCGGCGGCCAAAAGGCGCTTGTTGGTTTTGACCTCGTTATTCGGCATGATGATGGCGATTGTTTCAGCCGCAGGTCCCAGTTGGCAAAAGGTTGAAGTTCCGCTGTTAAGTGCTCAAAATCCGGTTATGATTTTGCTCAACCTTTCATCAGACATGGACCAGACCGATATTACCCCTTCGCGATTGATGAGAGCCAAATACAAGATAAAAGACTTTTTATCATTGCTCAAAGGAAATCAAGCCGGCTTAATTGTCTATTCATCAGAGCCTTTTCTGATATCGCCCATAACCGAGGATATGAATATTTTACAAAACCTGCTTCCGGCAATTGGAGTTGATATTATGCCGACAAACGGCGACAGATTGGACAGGGCGATTGATTTTGCCGTATCCAAGCTCAAAAATGCCGGCTATCCCAAAGGCGAGCTGGTAATTTTTGCCGCTGATGTCGGGCAAAAATTTGATCAAGCGCTTGCAGCTGCCAAAAAAGCTAAAGCCGATGGCTATAAGATTGATATTATAGGCGTTTCGTCAGTGGCCAATGAAAAATTATCCATGGTAGCATCATCAGGCGGTGGCAGCTATTGGCTTATCCAAACCGGCGATGACAAGATTGCCGCTTTGGCAGAAGAGCTAAGCCAAAATAAGGGTGATTTAAACATCGGCAAAAATATGCGCACTATTTGGTTTGACGGCGGCTATTGGCTGATAACAGTGCCTCTTGTTTGTTGCTTGTTGTTTTTCCGCAAAGGAATTTTGGTGCTTGTGTTACTGATTGGTATAAGTTCCAATGCCTATGCCGGCTTTTTCACCAACTCCGACCAAGACGGACTCAAAGCATTTAGGCAGGGCGACTACGCCAAAGCGGCAGCCAATTTTGAGGACAACAACTGGCAAGCGGCCTCGTATTATCGTTTGGGCGATTATAAGTCGGCTTTTAAGGCCTATCAAAACGACAATTCAGAAGAAGGCTTGTATAACCAGGGCAATGCTTTGGCCAAATCAGGGCAAATCAAAGAGGCAATAGCTAAATATGAGGAAGTATTAAAGCTAAACCCCAATCATGAAGATGCCAAATTCAATCTTGAGTATTTGAAAAAACAACAAGATAAGCAAAACCAGCAAAATCAACAGCAAGATAATAAAGACGAGCAAAACAACAACGACAACAATCAACAGCAAAATGAAGAAGACAAAGGGCAGGATAATCAATCTGAACAAGAAAGCACCCAGTCTCCTTCCCAAGGGGATAATGATTCTAACAGTCAAACCAATCAAGACCAAGCCTCACCGCAAGATAGCGGCGAGCAAGACAAAAACTCTGATAGAGAAGATGAAAATGCCAATCAAGAGCGGCAGTCAGCATCGCAAGATATGCTGGATGAAAACAATTCAGACAATCAAAATTCCAATTCTCAAGGCGCCATGAGCAAAGAAGGCGACGAGCAAGAGCAATATGATGAAAAAATGCAGGCCAAAGCCAGACAATATCGTGAGATACCGGAAGACCCCGGCGGCCTCCTAAAGGCATTTATTTATCAAGAATATCGTCAAAATCGTTATAACGAACCATAGGTGAAAAGATGAGAAAAATATTTTTAATTGCATTAATTTGTTGTTTTTTAAGCATTAAGTCTTGGGCTCAAAGTTTTGAGGCCACAGTCAACCGCACCACCGTTCCCGAGGGCGAAACTTTTGTTTTGACTCTTGATTTAAAAGATATTGACTCTAATGCCTCGCCCGATTTGAGTGGATTATCTAAGGATTTTACCACGTTTTCCGTCTCTAATGGCTATCGCACCAATATTATCAATGGTAATGTAAGTAAGTCGCGGCAGTGGAATTTGGTTTTGATGCCCAACCAAACCGGTTCGCTTACCATTCCCTCGCTTGAGGTTGCAGGCTATAAGACCCAGCCCATAACTTTAAACGTTGTTCCGGCGGGATCAGAAGACCAATTGGTTAGCTCCCAAGCCGACAACAGCCCCAAATTTAAGATGACGGGCAATGTTGACAATACCACGCCTTACGTAGGAGAGCAAATAAACTATCAGCTCAAGCTTTATGATGCCGGAGGGCTGCAAGGCGATGCTCCTTCGTTTGTGTCATCATCGGATGATTTTGTCATCAAAAATTTGGGCGAACCTAAAATTGAGACCAAAATTGTCAACGGCCAAACCTTGCGCGAGATAACCTTTAACTATGCTCTTTTTGCACAAAAAAGCGGCGAGTTGACCATTCCTCCCATGAGGTTTAACGGCTATTATCTAACCAAAACCGCCCGAACCGATCCTTTTGCCAGGTTTTTTGACGACGAGCAGTTTTTTGCAGGCTTTGGCTTAAATGATGTCTTAGCCTCGCGCACACCGGTGGTATTAAATACCAAGCCCCTCAAACTAAATGTTAAACCGCAAGCAGATGGGGCGCAAGGTTGGTGGCTGCCCGCCAAAGAGGTAAAACTCTCAGCCGAGTTTGAAAAAGGCAAACCGGCGTTTAAGGTTGGCGAGGCGGTATCCCGCACCATATATTTAAAGGCGGTGGGAGTATTAGACAGCCAATTGCCGGAAATTTCATTTCCCGCTGTCAAAGGTTTGAAGCAATATCCCGAAAAGCCGGTAACCGATATGGCATTGGAAGGAGATGATGTTGTCTCTTATGCCCGCATAAGCAATGTTTATATTCCTGAGACCTCAGGGCAAATAACCTTGCCCGAGATAAAGCTCAAGTGGTTTAACACCCAGACCAACACATCTGAAACAGCTATTTTGCCGGCAGTTACGGTTAATGTTGCTCCGTCTTCAACGGTTTCCCAAAAAGACATTACCGCCGATACTTCCGCATCAAACGTTGCCGCTCAGCCTGTTCAAGCCGTCGAGCAAGTCAATAATCAAATGGTCATCTGGTATTTGGTAATAGCGTTTGTCTGCGGCATAATTCTGACATTGGTGCTCGGCAAAATATTTGCCAAAGTAGCTCATCCGTCCTCCAATCACAAAAAGGCGGTTATTGCTGCGGCCAAAGCCAAGGATTTACACACGTTAAGAGATGAACTTTTGCTTTGGGCAACATCGGAGTTTCCGCGCCACAAAATTACCAATTTGCAGGATGTAGCAGATATTTTTGATAATATAAATTTTAACAAAGAGCTGGACAAACTGCGCGAAACTTTGTATTCTGATGACACCAAAGATTGGGATAGTAAAGAGTTTTTAAAAATTTTTGAACAAATTTCCAAACATATTAAAAAACATAAGAGAACCAAAAATGAACCACTACCCAAACTCTACAAATAAACTGTTTTTACAAGAAACCATCTATCCCGGTGATGACAAAAAGACCTATTTTGTTGCCCAAGCCGAGGTTGATAATATTTTGGCCTCCGGTCTTTTGCCGGAGTTTGATTTGCCTGGGGTAGATTTTGCGTCCTCTGCTCCAAAAATTGCGGTGATGTTTACTCGAGACAAACATCCCGACCGTGATAAGGCGGACTATTCCATGCCGCTTGCAACAGTCGAGAGCATTTGTTTGTCAGGGGGAAGGCCATGCTTTATCTCTTATGAAAAAGCCACAGAGCAATTAGAAAAAATAAAGCCCGACGGGATTTATCTTCCCGGAGGCGCGTTTGATGTACCGCTTTCTTGGGAAGAGGGCGAGCCTGAACATCCGGTGGACCTAAAAAGGTGTAATGTTTATGTAGAGATGATAGAATACGCCAAGAAAAACAAACTACCGTTGCTTGGCATTTGCGGCGGCATGCAGGTTTTGGCTTGCTATTTTGGCGCCAAAATTAAGCGGATTAAAGCTCATCGTGAGGTTGCCATCAAAACCTTTGCCCACAAAATAGCAATTAAAGAAGACAGCCTGCTGCAAAAAATCACAGGGCTATCCGAGATGGAAGTTAACTCTTGGCACACTTGGGCAGTTAGCGAAAACATCATCGGCAACAATGTTGCACATTTTTCTCCTGACGGGGTTGTTGAGGCGGTTGAGCCTTGCAATCCATGGCATAAATTTGTTTTGGGCATCCAATCGCATCCGGAATATTTTGTAAAACAAGGCTATGCTCCGGCGGTAAACATATTTCAATCATTTATCAAAGAGTGTCAACATGGATAAGAACTTGGTCGAGATTAAATCCGACGATTATTTTATTGTTGATATGATGTATGCTTCATTAAAAAACAATATGACCGGTGTTGCCGTATATCAGGAGATAGGCTTAGGCAACCGTGCTTTTGTACATCGTGATTTGTGGGAGAGGTTGCAACAAGTTATTCCCTATTTGAAAGGACACAAACTCAAACTCAAGATTGGCGATGCCTATCGTCCGCCGCTGGCGCACAAAAGGCTCAAAGAGATCATTCCGCAGCCGGGATTTTTTGCCGCATCGCCAGAGCGTTCACAACATTGCCGTGGCACGGCGGTAGATGTTTGTTTGTGTGATGAACAAGGTGTTGAGCTTGAGTATCCGACCAAGATGGACGCATTTGACGCCAATTATGCCAAAGAGGTTCAGTCAGGCCAAACGGAAGGATTTTTGAAATATTTGCCCAAAGCGCACCATGACTATGCTGATGCCGAAACTCCGGCGATAAAAAACCGCCAAGAGCTAAAACGGCTGATGGAAAGTATTGGCTTATCAAGCATCAACCACGAATGGTGGCACTACAATCTACCCGAAGGCAACAGCGATAAATATCCGTTGATAGAATTTTAAATAACCCCCATTTTTTGCGCTTTTATCACCGCCTGAGTACGGTTGGTTGCTCCCATTGCGCGCAACAGAGCATTAATATGCAGTTTAACCGTTGCCTCGGATACGCTCATTTGGTAGGCGATTTGTTTGTTGGACAAACCCTGAGCCAAATAGCGCAAAACCTCAAATTGTCGCGCGGTCAGTTTTTTGCCGTTTGCCAAGTTCATATTATCAGCTGCTTGGTTGATCAGCGCCGGAGGGTAGTATGTTCCACCGTTTAAGACCAGGCAAAGAGCAGAGTTTAGCACTTTGGTATTAATATTTTTGGGCAAATAGCAACAAACACCAAGATTGAGGGCTTTTTTTATGATATGGGCATCTTCTAAGGCCGATATTACGCCAATTCGCAAATCCGGCATTAATTCTTTGATATTTTTGATACCATCTTCCCAACTCATTTCCGGCATATCCAAATCAAGCAAAATTAGCTCAATATCTTTATTATTTTTCAAAACATCAATTGCCTGACCAAAAGAAGCCGCGTCCAATATTTGAGCTTCAGGCAGCAAGTTGTTCAAATTAAGTCTCAAACCGTCGCGATATAGAGCATGATCGTCCGCAATCAAAATTTTCATCACCGTCTCCTAAAAGCGTGTGATTCAAAAAAGAATCAACCGATTGCCAATCATATATTACTAAAAAGAAATATTTAAAGACACTCAAGAAACAATTTTTGGCCTACAAATATAGACACTCCACTCCGGCCTCTTTAAGCATTTGCTCGGAAAAAGCCACCTTATCGCGCCAAGTACCGGCAGGTTGTCCTTCTTGGGGTTCAAACTTGTAAGTAACCACCATCTTAATCCCCGATTGAATTATAGCTCTGGCACAATCGGGGCAGGGCATAGAGGTAACATAGATAACACACCCCTTTAGCGATGCGCCGATAAGACAGGCATTATACACGGCGTTGCGCTCGGCGTGTTCAAAAAAGTCGTATTTGGTTGGCCGCTCCAAGCGTTCAGGCAAATCGTCGTTAACCCCTCTGACAATACCGTTATATCCGGTGGAGCGAATTTCCCGATTAGGTCCCACCACCACGGCGCCGACCTTGGTTGAAGGATCTTTGGACCAAGTCTTAATCAGCTGAGCCATTTCCATGAAACGTTTGTGCCATTTATCCGAAAACATGTGCTAACCTCCTAAAATATGATTGACATTATTATAAAAATGAAAGATTTTAGAGGCAACACTTTTTTATAATTTAATAGGAGAAAAAAATGAGTGCTATTATCGATATTCATGCCAGAGAGATTTTGGATTCTCGCGGCACCCCGACCGTAGAGGCCGAGGTTGTATTACAATCAGGAGCTTTTGGTCGTGCAGCAGTTCCCTCGGGAGCCTCAACCGGTGCTCACGAGGCTGTAGAGTTGCGTGACGGCGACAAAAAACGTTTTGGCGGCAAAGGCGTATTAAAGGCTGTTGAGAACGTAAACGACAAGATTTATGATGCCTTAGCCGGCATGGACGCCGAGGATCAGATCGAGATTGACAATGCGATGATAGAGCTTGACGGCACCGAGAACAAAGGCAAACTTGGCGCCAACGCCATTTTGGCAGTATCAATGGCCGTTGCCAAGGCTCAGGCCGAGGAGGCAGAGTTGCCGTTGTATCGTTATTTGGGCGGCACCATGGCTCGCACCTTGCCAGTTCCGATGATGAACATCTTAAACGGCGGCAAACACGCTGACAACCCGATTGATATTCAAGAATTTATGATTATGCCGGTATCAGCCGCCAATATCAAAGAGGCCATTCGTATGGGCGCCGAGATTTTCCAAACCTTGAAAAAGAATTTGAAAGCCGCCGGCCACAACACCAACGTTGGTGACGAGGGTGGTTTTGCTCCCAATTTGAAATCAGCCGAAGAGGCTTTGCAGTTTATTGTCGATTCTATCACAGATGCCGGTTACAAACCTGGTGATGATGTGGTATTGGCAATTGATGCTGCCTCGTCAGAATTTTATGAGAACGGCAAGTACGAGATGAAAGGCGAGGGCAAATCTTATACCAATGCGCAGATGGTTGAGTTTTACAAAGATTTGTGCAGCCGTTTCCCGATTTTCTCAATTGAAGACGGCATGGCCGAGGATGATTGGGAAGGTTGGAAGATGTTGACCAATGCCTTGGGTGACAAGATACAGTTGGTTGGCGATGATTTGTTTGTTACCAACCCGAAACGTTTGGCCATGGGTATAGAAAAAGGCGTTGCCAACTCAATTTTGGTAAAAGTAAATCAAATCGGCACCTTGACCGAGACCATGCAAGCTGTTGACTTGGCGCACCGCAACAAATATACGGCAGTATTGTCGCACCGCTCCGGCGAGACGGAAGATGCCACCATTGCCGATATTGCCGTTGCCACCAACTGCGGCCAGATTAAGACAGGTTCTATGTCCAGAACCGACCGCATGGCCAAATACAATCAACTTATTCGTATTGAAGAAGAGTTGGGCGATATGGCGGTTTATGCCGGCAAATCGATTTTGAAAAACAAATAAGATTTAGTCTTAAAATAAACAAAAGCTCCTTAGGTTATCTCAAGGAGCTTTTGTTGTTAAAAATAAAACCCTTGCCAAATTAGCAAATTTGCTCTAATTTCAACCTTACCGAGGCGAGTTGCCTTGGTGGTGTCTGAAAAACATCTCTCTAATAACAAACTCCTGAATGGGGAGTGGGTGAAATAAGCATGCTTTGCGTGACGAATAAACCTGACTGTATTAGAGCAGTTTTTCAGCTCCCCGCCTTGTTTTTATAAGGCGGTTTTGTTTTATCAAACAATTAAGGAGTTAAGAAAAATGCAAAATTTTAAATATCTGATGCGACAAAAGCTTGCGCCGCAACTAATAGCCCTGAGAAAGGAAAAAGGCTTAAGCCTCCAAGATGTCGCTTTGCAAACGCCGTTGACCATGAACATGATAACCTTGATGGAGCAAGGTGGAAACTTGAGCTTTCACCACTACCTGCGCCTTTTGAAGTTCTATGGCAAAAAGCTCAAATTTAGCTTGGAAGATATAAAATAAAATTTAAAAAAACATCCGCAGCCAATCAAGGACTGCGGATGTAAATTTGTTTTTAGTGAAACTACTACCAGTAGCCATCCATTTTTTTATAGATTTTGGCTACCATCCTTACCAGTGCAATTACCAGCAAGAATAATAATTTAACCACCCAGCGAACAAACAGGCAAATGAAAGGCAGCAAAATAGCCAGCCATAACAGTTGTTCGTTAATGAGCAACCCTGCCAAAGCGACAGCTACCACCGCCAATATGACGGATATTGTATTGGGCACGGCACCAAAGCGGTGCTTTTTTACTAACGCTACAAGGTCCTTTCTGGGAACCTTAAGCAAATTTTTTTCTTTTGACAACTGATGCACTTTTGTCAGCATCATCAGCGCCAAAAGCAGCAGCCAAATTCCGGACAAGGCTGCCAAAATTACAAATATAGGCATAATTTTTCTGTTTTTAGGAAAAGACCAGGCACCCTTTCCCTTGTGTTAAAAAAAAGGCCCTATCATATTGAGTTAGTCGTTTCCTTAAATTTCAAGAAAATAGACAGCCTGCCAACATAATAAGACACAAAAATATTTAATTGATTGTTTATTGCTATATAACAATTTTTTATAAACTTCAACAAAAAAATGACAAAATATGCGAAAATTTTGTAAAGTTATTTTTTTAACCACGTTTTTTTTACTGCAAAATGTAATTGACTCCTTATATTTAATGTATTAAATTCCATAATTAAGTTAGTTATCAAAAAGGTTTTAGTTTAATATGTGCGCTCAGTTTATCATATCCATTATTTCGCGTATTATCCCCTAAGGGGGTTAGTTATTTTTTTTTGCACATATCACAATCAAAAATTTTTCAAATACAAATCATTTAAATTAAAATTTAAGGTGTTTTAAGAAGATGAAACATTATGCAGATGTAAAGGCAAAGCCTGACTTTGTCGAATTGGAAAAAGAAGTCCTCAAATTTTGGGACGAGGATAAAACTTTTGAAAAATCGGTTAAAAACCGCGATGGTGCCGCCGAGTTTGTGTTCTATGACGGTCCTCCGTTTGCCAACGGCACCCCGCATTATGGGCATATCATGGTGTCCTATGTCAAAGACGTGGTTGCCCGTTTTCAAACTATGATGGGCAAAAAGGTTGAGCGCCGCTTGGGTTGGGACTGCCATGGTTTGCCTGCCGAAATGTCGGCCGAAAAACAGCTTGGCGTATCCGGCCGCAAGCAGATAGAACAATTTGGGGTCGAAAAGTTTAATAATTTCTGCCGCTCCGATGTTTTGAAATACTCCGGCATTTGGGTTGAGATGTTCAAACGCATCGGCCGTTGGGTAGATTTCAGCCATGATTACAAGACCATGGATTTGCCGTTTATGGAAAGTGTAATCAGCAATTTCAAACAACTCTATGACAAGGGTTTGGTTTATGAGGATTATCGTGTTTTGCCCTATTCTTGGGCGGCCGAGACTCCTTTGTCCAACTTTGAGGTCAACCAAGGCTATCAAGACAAAACCGACAACGCCATCACCGTTTTGTTCAAGCTCGAAAACGGCATGAAGATTTTGGTTTGGACCACCACTCCGTGGACCTTGCCGTCAAACCTGATGTTGGCGGTTGGCGAGGATATTGACTATGTCATCATGGAAGAAGACGGCCAAAAATATATTCTTGGCCGCGCCTTGTTGCCGCGCTATAAAAAACAATTGGAGCACGCGGTTGAGGTTGGCTCGCTCAAAGGCAAGGATTTGGTTGGCCTTAGCTATGAACCGATGTTCCCCTATTTCAAACACCTAAAAGACAAGGGGTGTTTCAAGGTTTTGTCAGGCGAGTTTGTCTCCACCGAAGACGGTACCGGCGTGGTTCATATTGCCCCGGGTTTTGGTCAAGACGACTTCGATGTATGCCGCGCCTATGACGAGCATTTTCCGGTTGTCTGCCCGGTGGACGAGGCCGGCAAGTTTACGGCCGAAGTTCCAGATTACGAGGGCAAACAAGTTTTCGAAACCAACGAGCCGATAATGCTTTGGCTCAAAGAAAATCACCTTTTGGTCAAAAAAGAGCAATATACCCACTCTTATCCGTTCTGTTGGCGTACCGATACCCCGTTGATTTATAAGGCGATGTCGTCGTGGTTTGTCAAAGTAACCGACTTTAGGGACGAGATGGTCAAAAACAATCAAGAGATAAACTGGATTCCTGAGCATATCAAAGACGGACGTTTTGGCAAATGGCTTGAGGGTGCAAGGGATTGGTCAATCTCGCGCAACCGTTTTTGGGGCACGCCCATTCCGGTTTGGAAGTCGGACAATCCGGCGTATCCTAGGGTTGATGTTTTTGGCTCCATTGCCGAGATAAAGGAAAAGACTGGTTTTGAGGTTTCAGATTTACATAAACCCTATATTGATGATGTTGTCTATCCTAATCCGGACGACCCCACAGGCAAGAGCATGATGCGCCGAGTTGGCGATGTGTTTGACTGCTGGTTTGAAAGTGGGTCCATGCCTTATGCGCAGGTGCACTACCCGTTTGAAAACAAGGCTTGGTTCGAGAGCCATTTTCCGGCTGATTTCATTGTCGAGGCGATGGATCAAACCCGCGGTTGGTTTTATACCTTGACCGTGTTGTCAACTGCTTTGCACAACAAGCCGGCGTTCAAGAATTGTATTTGCACCGGTCTGTTGATGGCCGAAGGCGGGCAAAAACTCTCCAAGAGGCTAAAGAACTATCCTGACCCGAACGAGGTTTTGGACAAAATAGGCTCTGACACTCTGCGGTGGTTTTTGGTATCATCTCCGGTATTAAAAGGCGGCAACCTGGCGGTTGACAAAGAGGGCAAAGAGATAGCCAAAGCCTCGCGCGAGGCGCTAATTCCACTGTGGAATGCGTTTTATTTCTTCACTCTTTATGCCAATGCCGAGAGCTATCAAGCCAAAGAGGTCTATTCTTCAACCGAGGCAATGGACAACTATATCCTCTCCAAGCTCAAAAACTTGAGCGAGGTGGTAAGAAAAGGGCTTGAAACCTATGATGTTGCAATTGCCTGCAATGCCATCTCCTCGTTTATTGAAGTGCTAAACAACTGGTATATTCGCCGCACCCGCGATCGTTTTTGGGAGGGCGAGCCGTTGGCCTTTGATGTTTTGTACACGGTTTTGATTAATTTGAGCAAAATTGCCGCACCTCTAATGCCGTTTGTCTGCGAGTATATCTATAAGACCCTAAGTGGCTTGGAATCCGTGCATTTGGTAGATTATCCGAACTTGGCAGCCATCAAGTTTGATGAGAAATTGGTATCTGACATGGATTTCTTGCAAGATTTGTGTTCGGCGGCCAAATTTATCCGCGAGGAAAAGAATTTGCGCAACCGCCTGCCGCTTAGGTCGCTAACTGTTGTCGGTCAAGAGCTTGATAAGGACTATTGCGAGATAATCAAAGACGAACTCAATGTCAAAGAAGTCAAGTTTGACGACAATTTGAGTAGCTATGCCGACAAAAAGATTTATTTGTATACCCCATTGTTGGGCAAATCTTTGGGCAAAGACATGGGCTCTGTTATGGCCGCCTACAAGCAAGGCAACTGGGAGCTAAAAGAAGGTGGCAAACTCTTGATTTCCGGTCATGAGCTAACTTCAGATTTGTTTGAGGTAAGGCTGGAGATGAAGTCAGGCGTTGCCGCCAAAGCCTTTGCTGATAATAAGGCTTTGGTAATGCTGGACACATCTGTTACCGAGGAGCTTAAACGTGAGGGTATGGCGCGTGATTTTGTTCGTATGGTTCAAACCCTGCGCAAGGACAAAGATTTTGACATCTCCGACAGGATCGAGCTTAGCTATTCGACCGATGATAAAGAGCTGGCCAAAGCCTTGAGCGAAAATAAGGACTATATTGCCGAGCAAGTATTGGCGGTTAAAGTCAACAATACTTGCTCATCTGGCACCAACGGCGATATTGAGGGGGCAAAAATCTGCTATGATGCCAAAGTGGCTTAAAAATAGGCCATGTTCAATCAAAAACCCCGCTTTTGGCTCAAGGCGGGGTTTTTTGATGATTATATAAATATTAACTTTTGCCTGTTATCATACCGGCAACATGGAAGATTTTTGTGTTTTTAAAGAAAAATACAAAATTTTGACAAAAAACACTTGCTAGTGTCTGAAAAATAGTGTATTATCTAAATAACTTAGACACAAAAACCTTTTTTTTCAAGGGAGATTAAACATGGTTGCTTGGAATTCGGATTGGGAAAATGAAGATAATCTAAAAGCAGAAGATACAACTAATTTGTATCAGATTTATGTTAGCGCTAAAGATAACAAAAAAGACGATATAGCTGAAAAGATTAAAGCTATAATGACACAAAGGCTTCAAGGCGAGGTAGATGAAAACGCCGTTCAAGCTATTGAAGATACAAATCCTTATGATTTGTTGGCATATACCAGAGTTATTGATAGCAAAGATTTGGAGCAAATCAAAATTACCACAAGTGAGGGTAAGGATAGCGACCTAAAAACAATAATTCAAGAGGCGGTTAGTAAAGAAATAGAGATAATTGAAGGGGAAAACGATCTTATTTCGCGCCTCAAACGCAAAGCCTTGTTGGAGGCAGCCAAACAAGTTAACGAAGGCAATACAGATGCTGTCAAAACCCTTGAAGGTGCCGCAAATGAAGAAAAAGCAGCTATTGAACAAGCCCTAGGCAATAAGAAAGAGAACAAAGAAGAAATCATCGATGCAGAATTTGCCCACTTTGACCAAGCCGAAAAGTCGGGTGCTTTGGATGATGTCTCTAAAGAAGCCCAAGACGCCTTTATTGCTCGTTTGGCTGAGCTTTCGGGCTGGGACAAGATTGATGGTCAGCAGATAATGTCCAACGACCATAGGCTTGACAGCGCTATAAAATCGCTTGATGTCTATGATGAAAAAGGCGAGCTAAATCCGCTTTATGAGCAATGTAAAGACTTGGCCGCTACCATTCAGTTTGACGGTGATGAGGGATTAAGAAAAACCAATCTTGAGATGATGTTGACCATTGCCTCACAGCGTGCCACCAACAATTTCTTAAAAGATAGGGCGATGACGCTCAAATATAAAGACGTCAACTCGCTTCTTGAAGCCTACAAACAAGAAATTTATGACAATTTTACGCGCAGTGTTGTTGCTTGTGGTGTTTCCACCAGCAAAGAAGCCGGAATTGTGCTAAACAACATCACCTATGACCAAGAAAAAGGCTGGAGCTATCAAGACAAAGACGGTGTTGATATGTCACAAGCCATTGAGGATGTTTTAAGTGGCAACTTAAAAATCAACCCCTTGGCGATAGAAGAGGACAGGCGTCAGCTAGGGCTTGAGACCGCCAAGATTGAACGTATTTTTGGGCAAAAGAACATTACCAAAGAAAAAGTTCCTTTTTATACCAGGGCCAAAACTGCCTTTAAGAACGTAAGTAGATCCTTTATTGACAACATGATCAAACAAGGCGGTTGGAAAAAAGCCGCTCTTAACATGGCAATACTTGGTGGTGCCGCTATGGCAACCGCCAGCGGCGCTACAGCCGTTATTGCTGCCGGTGCGGCAGTATATGCCGGTTGGACGGCAGTAAACGCTTGGGTAATGCCGGTTTATGACAAAATCAGAGCCGAGATGCGCCAAAAAGGAATTACCGACAAAGAAGCAAGAAAAGCTTATCGCAAAGCTCATTGGGCAGAAGCTAAAAAAGCCACCTATGCCGAAGACGGTTTTAGACGTCGTGCCATAACGCGCACGATAGAGGGTGTTGCCGCCGGTGGTATTATGGCAGCCTTTGGTTTTGGAGGCAATGCCGGTAGCTGGGGCAAAACTCTATTACGCCAGGGTGTAATGGTCTTGGGCAAAGGTAGCACCTTAATAATGAGCCAAAAGCGTGAAGCTGAAGTGCTAAAAGAAGGCCAAGAAGGCGTAATGTCAATTGATTATCAAAAAAAGCTGCAAGCTGCTCAAAACAATGTTAAAAAAGACAAAACGACATTATTGACCGTTGTTGCCGGTTCGGCATTAGGTGATGCCGTAAAAGGATTAAACGAAGCCGGTTTCTTCAGCTCTCTATTCCATGGCAACCATACCGCAGGTCATGCAACCGACTTGAGCGATACATCCTCGGTTGAAGCCCCGGCTGCATCCGGCACAAAGATGAGCCTGTTGGAGCGCTTAATCGGTCGGAGCAAGACCCAATCTGCAACAAATTTAGCCGATAATCAGGTAGATACAACAGCAAGCAATCAAAGCACTCCAAGATGGTGGAGCTGGTTGACCAGCAAGGGCAAAGCCCAAACCGATACCACCACGGTTAATTCCAATGTTGATACAACCGGGGTTCGTACAGCAGGTGTTTCTCTTGTAGATAAAAACGGCAACGGTATTTCTGATTATATTGAACGTCGAGCTGAGGCAGCACCAGAAGGAGTAACTACGCCGGTCGATAGTTTGTTCCGCAACCCGGCTGATAGTTTGTTCCACAACCCGGCCAACAGCGTAAGTCACGCCCCGACTGATGGAAACGTTGCCACCGGTGGTACAGCCGCAGTTGCCGGCACCGGTGCTGAGATTATTGATACCAAAACCTATGCCTTTCCTAATGAATATAATGCAGACATGGGTATTACCAAAGCTCAATATGCTCTTTTGCAACGTTTGTATACAGCAGAAGACCTTAACAGAATGTATACCAATTTGTCATCAGATGAGGTTATGGCCAATTTTAGCAATATGACCAAAGAAGAGATATTGTTCAAATATCAAAGATTGGATGCATGGACAGATCGTGTCGACGCTCAAGGTAATTCTATCCAAGGTGCGGTACGCTATCATTATGAAGAAGAAATGACAGCACTTAATAATCTTTTGAATTGTGGTGAGCAATTAAGTGCTGAGCAATATGCTGCAATTAATAAAGCCTTGGCAATGATAGATGATAAAGGTGACTACCTTGGTCCTGATAAGGTCTTGACAGATAATGTTATGATAAAGGCCGATCAATGGGAAAATTGCGATGAAGGGCATATGAATCATTGGAAAATGGGCGGCCGTGTTGAAGAAACACCTGTCGCAGCTCCTCAAGAACCTGAGATGTCTAAAGATTCAAGCATAACCGAGGTTGAATCCAATATCAAAGTTTATGCAGAATATAAACCAAAAGATATCAGAAATATTGCAATCAACTTCAAATCACCGGAAGAATTAGGCTCTAAAGCTACCGCCACCTATTCAGGACAAGCTAGTGATTATGCGGTTACATCCGAAGTTCCGGAAGGATCTCAATTTATGCGTATAGGTAAAGATGGTTCAGTTCATATCTGGCAAAAAGGCGCTAAACTGGCAGATAGCGACGGAGCTATAAGTCAGCCTGGCGGTGTCGAGGTTAAACATCCGGTAGCATTAAGTATTGATCCCCAAGCGATTGAAAAGCTTGGTACTCCCAATATTACCTATGAAGCAGATACCATTTCTTTCCAATATGGCAAGGGGGCTAATGCCATTACGGTAGAAGTTGATTCCAAGACCGGTGAGGCAAATTTCTATGTCGGCAAACAAGGGTATGTCTTGGATAAAGAAACGGCACAAAGTTTGGCCGAAAAGATGCGGGGAGATACTACCCGTTATCATCTAACTCCAACCGAAGAGATTGAGAACAACAATACTCATCTTGGTAAAACTGTGGAAGATAATAAGTTTATCCGCCATAAAGAAAGACTTGAAAATGGTATAGAAAGAAAAATGGCCAAAACCGCCGAAGCCAATGGAAATACCAATCGAGTTGTCGATGAATCCGTTGCTGATAAAGCAGCTCCTGCGGTTGAGCCCAAAGCTCCTGAGGTTGAGACCAAAGCTCCTGAGGTTGAGACCAAAGCCGAGGATGTAGCTCCTGCGGTTGAGACCAAAGCCGAGGATGCAGCTCCTGAGGTTATTGTAATCGAATCTCAAACAACGGTTAAAGCCGAAGATCTTGTTGTTGAAAAAGCAACTACTACAGTTGAATATGAAACTACAACAAGTGGATGGATAAGAGGCTATAACTATGGTGATGACATTATCCCTAGTTACAGTATCAACGAGGATGGTGGATTAAATGGTAATATTGAGTTTAGAAATATTGCAATATCTAAAGAAGATATCACATCCGTACACGAGGCTTGTTGTCGCGCCAATGGTACTGCCGTTGATGAGTTGGGCGCAGAATATAGACATAGGCAATTAATTAAGGATTATTTTGTTGCGCAACATATTGAGCATCAAAAAGAGATTGGCGAGCCTGTTGCTAACGGGGATAAGTTCATTGAGAACTTCAACCAAAAGCTTGTTAAAAACGGGCTTGAAATCGGCGAGGACGGCAAGTTGCAACCAACAGCCGAAAATCTTAAAAAGCCGCTGTACACCACCGAGCAGTTAAAACAACAATTTAACCAAGCCAAGGCTGCACAAATGCGCGCTTTTATAAATAATAAGTCAAGATAATAAGCCAAGTCAAAAAAATCCCCTTTCTCTGGCAGAAAGGGGATTTTTTTAGATTAGTTATTGTTTTTGAGCTTCTTTGGTCTTTTTGGCATTATACATCGCCATAAAGTCAATCGGATTAAGCATTAATGGCGGAAGGCCTGCATTGGCCATTGTCGAAGACACAATCTGTCTGGCAAAAGGAAATATCATATGCGGTACTTCAATCATCAACACCGGTTCTTCATGTTCCGGTTTAATGTTTAAGGATACGACTGCTCCGTAAGAAAGCTCCAAAATAAAAGCTTTTTCTTCCTCGACATCGCCGTTAACCCTGATATTAAGCAAAATATTAAAAGTTTTTTCTTCTTCCAATTTTTGCGCCTCAATATTAACCTCGACATTAACCTTTGGGGCGTTTTGCTGCAGTTTCTTGAAAATTTGCGGTGCATGCGGAATTTCCATAGACAAATCTTTTATATACTGATTTTGTATTAAAATAGCCGGTTGCGGATGTTGATTATCCATAATTTTTCTCCTAAATAACAATTAAATTATTGTATACATTCATAACCTTAAAATTTGTTTAGGTCAAATGATAATAAACAGTTGATAAAAATTTGTATTAAAGTTATATTGTTAAATAGCAATTACAAGGGGTATGTTTATCATGATGAGTTTGGATATTATCGTATTATTGATTGTTGTCGCACTTATTTTCCAGCGCCTGTGGCGGGTTTTGGGCACAAGGCCCGAGGAAGAGCCCAAAAAGGTTAGGCTTAGCCGTGAAGGGGCCGAGAAGCTTTATAAACTGTTGAAAACCGAGACCGAAAAGGGTCTCAAAGAGGCCGCTCAAACCGCCGAAGTCTTAACACCGATAAACGAGGAACCGATATCGGAAACGGATTCTGTTTTGCAAAAAATTCCCGGATTTAACAAAGATTCGTTTATCAAAGGTGCCAAAAAAGCTTTTCAAGTCATTACCGAGGCTTTTAATAAAGCCGATGCCGAAACATTAAAGATGCTTGTAAGCACTTCGGTCTATAAAAAACTGCAAGAGATAATCAAGCAACGCCAAGCCGATGATATAACCGCCGAAACCGATTTTATTTGTTTTGACAAAGCCGAGATAATCAAGGCTCAAATTGATAATAAGAACAAAGCTCTTATCAGTGTTGAGTTTGTAAGCGAGCAAGTAAATGTTCTGCGTGACAAAGACGACAATGTGGTTCAAGGCGACGAGAATTATATTCAAACCATTACCGATGTTTGGACTTTTGAACGTCCGCTTGACGCCCACACTTTGAATTGGACTTTAGTATCAACCAAAAAATGATGTTAAAAAGACTTGTTACTTTAGTTTTTGTGCTTGTTTTGGCTGCTTGTTCCAAGGAAGAGGCCAAAAAAAGCGATGTTGAATTAAAAGAGGTTGATTTTTCAGTACTCCACGGTTTTGAGGATGATGATTTTTCATCGGCAAGAACTGCTTTTTTGCGCAGTTGCGAAGCGGTTGCCAAGGGCAAGGGCGAGTTTTTGGGGCATTCCGCCATTAAGATTAACCGCCAAGATTATCTTTTGGCTTGTGCCAAAGCCAGGCAAACCCCTAAGGCTCAATTTAAGGAGTTTGTCAAAAACAATTTTACCCCCTATCAGGTAACCTACAAAGGTTCAAGCGAAGGCAAATTTACATCATATTATGAAGCAGAAATTAACGCCTCTTATACCAAAGATGATGTTTACAAATATCCCGTATATGGCATACCCAATGATTTGATTGAGGTAAACCTTAAAGATTTTGATGCCTCACTTCCGGCTAAGAAGATTATCGGCCGCAAACAGGGCAATAAGTTGATACCTTATTATACCCGGGCCGAGATTAATAAGCATGGGCTCAAAGCCCCGGTTATTTTGTGGGCCGACTGTGCGGTCGATGTTTTTGTGATGCAGATTCAAGGCTCTGCCGTTGCCAAACTGCCGGATGGTTCTCGGCAAAGAATAGCTTTTGCTTCAAGCAACGGCCGCCCATTTAAGGGAATAGGTTCTATTTTGTTGGAAAAAGGATTGCTTCAGGTCGGGCAGGCCAGCATGGGCAACATAAAAAAATGGCTTAAATCAAATCCCGAAGAAGCTTATGTTAATATGAACGAGAATGATCGCTACATTTTCCATCGCTTAGGCAACCCGGAAGGCCCCATTGGTGCTTTGGGTGTGCCGCTAACTGCAGGTCGCTCGCTTGCGGTTGACAAAGAGTTTATTCCGCTTGGCGCTCTTTTGTGGCTTGAAACCACGTTGCCCGGCAACAAACCGCTTAATAAATTGATGGTGGCGCAAGATATCGGCAGCGCGATTAAAGGTGCTGTCCGGGGTGATTATTTTTGGGGCTCCGGCGGAGATGATGTTTTATCTTTGGCCGGCAGTATGAATTCTAAAGGCACTTATTATATCTTGTTGCCCCAACATGAAGGAAAATAAAAGATGGTAAAAAAAATCAATAAAGCTGATAAATTGGTATTTAAGGCTCTGCAACGAGCCATTGCCGATAATCGGTTGCATATTTGCTTAATTAATTCCAAAATCAATGTTCCGTCTTCTCCGGTTTATAATCCGTGGGAAGTATTGTTGCCGGCGCTGATACCAGTTTTGTTGGGGTTGATATTTATTTGGGCAGTAGGAATTTTGTGGGGTTTAGCCTTTATGATAGCAGGGATTATGCTCTCGTCCAATTTGGTTAAAAAGAAACTGGAGCAGCGTTTGTTTGAGCGAAGCAAAGACTTCTTTACCTCAAGCTACGAAAATTGTGCCAAGCTTTGGGAATTGGGAGGTATAGTCTTGCTAAATGCCGAAGACAAGCAAAAAAGTTGTGTTTCGCCTGAGGGCAACTGGCAAGAATTTGTTATCTTAAACTATGCCGATTTAATGACCGATAAAAAAGAAGAAGTTACGGCGGAAAAAGAACATGAAAAAGCTGCCTGAGAGCAAATATCCGCAAGACATAGATTGCTGGCTGCAAGAGGTTGAGGATGTGGCGGCCATGCCTCAGCCGGAAGAAAGACCGTCTGCACCGCTTATAATTGGTGATATTGCAATGTCTCCCGGATTAAAAGGAGTGTATAATGCCAATTCGGTTACTCCCTTGGCAATAGGAGATACATCAAATTTGGACAGGCGCACAGCCGAAAAATTTGTGCGCGGGCAATTTAAGATAGAGGCGCGTCTTGATTTGCATGGTCTTACCGAAAAAGAAGCTTTCTCAGCGGTAACCGAATTTATTCCTTTATGCTATGCCAGAAGACATCGCTGCGTTCTTATTATCACCGGCAAAGGCATCAAAAAAGAAAATGATACCTGGTATGAGCCCAAAGGTATTATCAAAGATGCGTTGCCCGGTTGGCTCAATAATGCCGAAATCCGTCCCTTTATCTTGAGTATAAGTCCGGCCGTTCCGGCCGACGGCGGCGATGGAGCAATGTATGTTTTACTAAAAAGACAAAGACTATAATTTAAGAAACTTAATAAATAGCCAAACAGCGACAAATTCCAATACAATCATCAACTTATACATATTTTGAAAGCTTTTTTTAGCTGTTTTGTGGCGAAACAATTTTTGCGCAACAAAAGCGCCGATCCAACCGCCCAAAAACTCTAACATATGCAAATCACTCTCCGGCACGCGCCAATCATTTCTGATTGCCGCCAGCTTGTCAATTCCGTAAGCGATAAAAGTAGTAATATTTATGGTTATAATTTGAAACACTGCAAAAAGCAGAAGAATTCTATAAGAAAAAATATTTTGCACTCTGAAATAATGTGTCTCAATAAAATATGCCATTCCGATAATAATGGCAGAATTTAAAATATAAAAGCGGTTTTTGCGCAAAGGATAGATAAGCGCTGCCAACCCAAGTAGAATAAAGGTAAAAGCTATAGTCATAAATACAAATCTCCATCATATTTGATTGAAACTCTAACTCAAATTAAATAAAAAAGCAAATAGTGAATAAGTAAGAAATATAATTTTCATTTTTTAGCAATATCGTTATATTTAATCCATAAGGGGTTGGCAGGAGAGTGTTTGTATGAAAAAATATATTTTAGTTTTGACTAGTATTTTGTTATTTTCCGGATGTAGCAACACATCAGATTCAACGTTGCTCAGTTTCTTTAATGGCAGCAAAAACAGCACGGATATTCAATATTCCGAAGCCGAATATGTCAATTATGAAGACAATGCCGCAACCTTATCCGGCTATTATCTGGCCAAACGCGGCGACAGATATGCTGCTGCCGATATAAACATAAAGCCGCAAGACTACAGTATTGTTGCCACTCGCACTGCCAACAAAATGCTTTCCGAAGCTCCGGCACTTTTTGCTTCAGATAAACAGGCTCCTTTATATATTGCCGACATGGTTCAAATAGACCGCTATTTGCCGGAAGGAAGCTATGCTGCGGAAAAGGCGGCTAAAGATATTTTGTACGGCTCAAAGATGTTCAACATAGTTGCCGATAAAGAACAAGCTTCTTATGTATTGCAAAGTTCAATAAACAATATCAACACACCGGAGCTTCCCGTCATTATTTATCGTATGGAGCTTTATGATGCCGCCGGCAAAAAGCTTGGATTTTGGCAAGATACCATAAGGCAGGTTCAAAACGACGATAGAAGCTGGTGGTAGATGAAAAATCAAGACCTATTTTTACTTGTTGTTTTTTTATTGACGTCCTTTGCTTCTCAAGCTCAGGTAGAAGATAATCCGCAAGAAATATCGGTTTTTGCTTCATCCTGTGAGCCGATGATAAATGGCGAGAGCAGGTCATCAGCGCGTATAAGAGCGGTTGATAAAACCTCATTTAAAGCGGTAGAAACAATTCCGGAGCTTAGTGCATATAAAGATAGCCTAACTACTCATGATTTTAATCTCGGGGTCTATCGCCTGATTGACAATTACCTTGAAGATATGAAAATTACCTCATCCAATGATGAAACGTCTGTCTGTGTCGAAATAAGCGCATATCTTCCGGCAACAGCGGTTGCCGAGGTATTTTCAGGGCTTTCTCCCCAAGAAGAAGCTTTAACGATTGAAGAGGAAAATTTATCATCAGAGGTTAACATTACCATTCCGCCCAAACCCGAGATAGTAATCAATCAAGAAATAGCCTATGAAAGCTCGACCCCACAGGCAGAGGAAAAACCGGTTAATAAACAAAATTTAGCCTCTAAAGATGTTTTTGCCAAGGTTTTTGTAGATAAAACAGAATTTTATGATGGCACTTCTACCAACGGTTTTTTCTCGCATCTGGAACATGATTTGATTGCAAATCCCGGCATCAAAGTAATTGCCCGGCTCGACAATCCCGATTATATCCTAAATACCAAAGTACTTAAAGCCAGAGTTGACAATATTAATTCTCAAACCAGCCGTATGCAGATAGTTGCGGTATTGGAGCTTACCGATACTTTAACATCAGAAACCATAACCGAACATCAAAATCGCTTTGTTTTATTTAATGCTGAGGATGATGCTCAAAAGGTAGCCTCGGATCTGACCAAAAAACTCTTTTCTGCCGGATTAGAAAAATTATTGCCCAAAATCAAGATAGAAAATTTGGATAAAAGGTCTAAGTCGGTGATTACTCCTCACTGACTTGTTCTTTAATCCATGCCGGATGCAGTTTTATATTCATAAGTTTTAGATACAAATCCTCCAAAGGTTCAACTTGCATACTGGCAAAATAGCCGTTGATTTTATCAAACATCTGATTTTGCAGTTGCTCGTTTTGCTCTCTTTCGGCAGAGGTATAAAGCAACAATTCAATTTCATCACCCGGATGCAGTTTGTATTCCCAGGCGCATAGACAGTCTTTCAAATTATCCAAGACAATTTTCCAGATTGCGCGGTAGTCTTTAATCGACAAATCAAAAGCATGATTGGCGGCAAACTCAAATAATTCCATTTCCTGCTCATAAGCTTCGGGATAATCGCCGATTTTTTTCAAAAGAGCCAAATCACCGGATATCAAAGCATATTTAACCATCACTTGATAAAAGTGTCCCAAATTTTCACGAATATTGGCAAGCCTTGATTGCATAAGGATACCGGCTTTGTCGACTTCTCCCAAATTTAGCAGACAATCTTCAAAGATCAGCTCAAAAAAAGATGACAATTCTCCGCCTATACTCCACAACGTATTAACCAAAGTAAGCGCCTCTTGGCGTTTGCCGAGCATAACATCAACAAACAACAAACCGATTAAAGGTTCAATGGCATTGGGAAGCTGGTGATTCAAAGCTTTTAGCTTTTGCTCGGCGGGCAAAATATCAATAGCCTGAGAAAAAGGATATTCCACCAATTCATTAATAATTTCGCGCGTTTGTTTTTTTATCTCATCGTTATCCATCAACTATCTCCTCTCCAGCATAAAAGTTACCGGGCCATCGTTTATCAGGCCGACTTTCATTTCGGCTTGAAAAATACCGCATTTAACCTCTGTCCCCAAATTTCTTAAACATTGGCAGAAATATTCATACATTGGTTTGGCGTCCTCAGGTTTTGCCGCGCTGTCAAATCCGGGGCGGTTTCCTTTTGAGGTATCACCGGCCAGAGTAAATTGTGAGACCGCCAAAATTTGCCCGCCCACATCCAAAATCGATAAGTTCATTTTGCCGTTTTCATCTTCAAAAATACGCAAATTAACGATTTTTTTGGCCAGATATTCGGCTTGATTTTTACCATCGCCTTTTTCAATGCCGATAAGGAGCAAAAAACCTTGATTTATCGCCGCAACTTCTTTTCCGTCAACCCTAACGTTTGCTTCCAAAACTCTTTGTATTAAAACTTTCATTTTTTATCCTCAATAAAATAAATAAGCCAAACATATGGCAGATATTATTCCGGCCGCATCGGCAATCAAAGCCAACGGAAGCGCCGCTTTTGTTTTGCTTATTTTGACCGCTCCGAAATAAACCGCCAACACATAAAAAGTCGTTTCGGTAGAACCCTGGATGATTGACGCCGTAAACCCGGCAAAACTGTCCACGCCATAAGCTTGAAAAGTATCAAGCATCATGGCTCTTGCGCCGCTGCCCGATAACGGTTTCATCAAAGCGGTAGGCAAAGCGGCCACAAAATCGGTGTTAAGTCCCATTTTTTCAAACAATAAACCCAAAGCCGAGCAGATATAATCAAGCCCGCCCGATGCTCTGAATACTCCTATTGCCGCAAGCATCGCCACCAAATAAGGTATAATTTGCACCGCAATTTTAAATCCCTCTTTTGCCCCGTCGATAAATAATTCATAAATATTTAGTTTTCGGGCCAGTCCGGAAATTATAAACCCGACCGCCAAAGAGGCTAAAATAACATTGCTTGCAATATAAGAAACCTGGGTTCTGGTTTGTACATCCATTAAGGCAAATCCCCAGGCAATAGCGGCAATTAAAGCCACTCCACACCCAAGATAGGCCATCACCACCCGATTAAATATATTTATTCTTTGCCAACATACGGTGGCCAAAAAACCCGTAAGTGTAGATATGGAAGTAGCCAGCAAAATAGGGATAAATACCGCAGCCGGATTAACCGATCCCATCTGATAACGATACATCAAAATCGTAATCGGAATAAGCGTTACCGAGGATGAGTTAATCACCATAAATAAAATCATCGCATTTGAAGCCTGGTCTTTGTGTGGGTTAACTTGTTGCAATTGCTCCATTGCTTTAAGCCCCATAGGGGTTGCCGCATTATCAAGGCCCAAGATATTGGCCGCCATATTCATCACCATAGAGCCAAAAGCCGGCGATTTTTTAGGCACATCGGGCATAATTTTATAAAACAAAGGATACAAAGCTTTAGCCAACAAATCGGTCAATCCTGATTTTTCGGCAATTTTAAGACATCCAAGCCAAAAGCATAAAACACCGGTAAGATTAAGCGCAATCTTAAATCCGCTATCGGCACTGGCAAACAAACTTTCGGTTATTTTAGGCCAGACATCCCAGTTGCCGGCCAATGATTGCCATATTGCCGACACTATTGCAAAGATAAAAAATCCGGCCCAGATAATATTTAACACCCACTTCTCCCCGATTATAAAGAGAGTGTATAAGCAATTGACTTAAAATTTGTTTAAGAGAGCTTATTTTTGCGTGAATTTTTCAATTTGGTAAGCTTGTCGCTGACAACAGCCGTATCACGTCCGGCTTTGGCCAAACGGTCATACATCCGTTCAATCTCTTTTTCAAGATATGCTTTTTCAATTTCGTCATGCAGGGCTCTTTTTTGCTCTATTGTGCCGTTCATTTCAATTTCGGACATTTCGGCAATGATGTGTTCAACCCAAACATCTCCGACTTTTTTCTTAATAAAATAGGGCAGCTCATAAGCCAACTGTCTGGCGTGATAATAGGCTTCCTTAAAACTTTCGCAGTCATTATACCGCAACTTAAACAGACGAAAAGCAATCTCAAGCTCTTGGTTGTTATCCACCACAATAAAAGGAATGGGCTGAGCAAAACCGGATTTAACCATTTCTTTCAAATGTTCCAAAATATGGTAGAAAAAGCCGTTAATATTATAAATGATAAAAGGTTTGGTCTTGATAAATCCGTCTTGCATGGCCACACAGTCATAGGCGAGCTCATCCAAAGTCCCCACACCGCCTGGTGCAAACACAATGATATCGGCATCAAACAGTTTTTTCTTGCGGTTTTCAATAGTGTCGGTCAACACCACATTGGTAACTTTTTCAAGCATGGCGTCTTTTTCGTACAAATCATAGTATTCCTGAGTGGTAATACCTATAATCGGGCTGACATCGGAATAATCCTCCTTTTTTCTTTCTTCCCACTCGTCCAATACACCTTTAGCCACCGCCCCCATAACACCGGAGTTGGAGAAACCGTAGTCAAGACAAAAGCCCATTTTGACAATCAAGCGCCCCATTTCATAGGTTTCTTGCTCATAGAGCGGATCATTGCCCGAAGCATGCCCGCCCGAAACACAAACTCTCAAATTACTTTTTTTGGTATTTTCTTCCATAAATCATAACTCCTCAATATCGCCCAGTGCCTGCATTTTATAAAACTCGGCAGCAAATTCTTGCAAACAAGCATTTTCTATTGCCTTGCGCAACCCTTGCATCAGCCTTTGATAATATCTGATATTGTGCCATGACAAAAGCATTACCGCAAGCACTTCATTGCACTTTTGCAAATGATGAATATAGGCTCTGGAATAATTTTTGCACAAAGGGCAATCACATTCTTCTTCCAAAGGTCTGGGGTCTTCGCGATGTCTGGCATTGCGAATGTTAATCGTGCCTCTTGCCGTAAAAGCCTGAGCGGTTCTGCCTGAGCGTGTCGGCATCACGCAGTCAAACATATCCACCCCGCGCAAAACGGCACCGACGATATCATCAGGTCTTCCCACCCCCATCAGATAGCGCGGTTTGTCATCAGGCAACATCCCCGGAGCATAATCAAGTACTTTAAACATGGTTTCTTGCCCTTCGCCAACCGCCAATCCGCCGATGGCATCTCCGTCAAAGCCAATTTTTTTAAGCTCCTCGGCCGAAAATGCGCGCAAATCTTCATAGTCGCCGCCTTGCTGAATACCAAAAATGCCATAACCGTCGCGATCAACAAAAGCCGCGCGTGAGCGTTTGGCCCAGCGCATTGACATTTCAACCGATTTTTTAACTTTTTCATATTTGGCCGGCAACTTAACACATTCATCCATACACATGGTTATGTTGGAATCCAGTTTATGCTGAATTTTAATAGATTCTTCAGGAGATAGGAAAAATTTTTTACCGTCCACATGGGAAGAAAAGGCCACCCCTTCCTCGGTAATTTTGCGCAACCCCGACAGGCTCATCACCTGAAAACCGCCTGAATCAGTCAAAATCGGCTTGTTCCAATTCATAAATTTGTGCAAGCCGCCCATTTTTTCAACCAAATCAGCTCCCGGCCTCAGCATCAAATGATAGGTGTTTCCAAGCAAAATCTCAGCTCCGGTCGCTTCAACCGATTCTGGCATCATCGCCTTAACGGTAGCGCAAGTTCCCACCGGCATAAAAGCCGGAGTGTTGACAATACCGTGTTTGGTATAAAGCTTGCCGCGCCGGGCTTTGCCGTCGGTAGTTAAAATATCAAATTTCAAAGCCATAACAAAAAATCCTTATCTTTTAGGATAGATAATGCTACCAAAAAAAGATAAAAGCAAGGGATTTAAGCCTCCTCGTCGCTCTCTGTCCCGGTATCATCAGCAAAGTTGGTATCAATGGCATAACCGGTTGCTCTCACGGTTCTTATGTAATCCGGTCCAAAATCATTGAGTGCGCGGCGCAATCTTCTTATATGCACGTCAACCGTACGCGATTCGACATAAATATTGTTGCCCCAAACATTTTTAAGCAAGAACTCGCGCGAAAAAACTTTTCCCGGTGTTTCCATCAGCATCTTAAGCAAACGAAATTCGGTCGGCCCCAGATGGATATAGTTATCACCGCGAAACACCTTTTTCTCAACCAAATCCATCCTGATATCTTCAAAGACAATTTCTTTTTCAATCTGAGGTTCCGGAGCGCGTCGAAGCTGGGTCTTAACTCTTGCCAACAACTCGGGCACAGAAAACGGCTTGGTAACATAATCATCGGCGCCGGCAGACAAACCTTTAACTTTGTCCTCTTCCTCGCCTTTGGCCGTCAGCATGATGATAGGAATATTTTTAATATCTGGCTTAGAGCGAATTAGTTTGCAAATTTCAACCCCGGATATTTCCGGCAGCATCCAATCAAGCAAAATTACCGAGGGTTGGTTTTTCTCCACCTCGGCCAAAGCTTTATTGCCTCTTGGTTCCACCAAGACATCATATCCTTCTTTTTCCAGATTATACTTAAGCATCAAGGCTAGAGCATCTTCATCTTCCACAACCATAATCAAATGTTTCATGACGTTGTATCTCCACGTTGAATTATAACCTCAAGCCTATAACGTGTTTTGTTAAAATTATCTTAAAGCCTTGATGTTTTCGGCATAGTTGCCTCCGGCAAAAACGGCGGTACCTGCCACCAGCATATCGGCACCTGCTGCTTTGGCCTCAGAGGCGGTCATCGGGTTTATTCCTCCGTCAACACTCAAAAATATATCACGATTAGCTATCAATTTACGAATTTTAGCTATTTTGGCAACTTGATTATCCATAAATTTTTGACCTCCGAACCCGGGGTTTACCGTCATCACCAAAATCAAATCAAGCTTGTCAAGCACATATTCCAAAACATTTTCCGTGGTTGAGGGATTAAGAGCCACACCGGCTTTTAAACCCAAAGCATGGATGGCGTCAATTGTCTTATCGAGATGAGGACAAACTTCGGCATGTACGGTAATTATGTCAGCTCCAGCCAAAGCAAACCACTCTAACATTTCATCGGGATTTTTTACCATCAGGTGGGCATCAAAAACAAGCTTGGTATAAGGGCGTATGGCTTTTATGACACATGGTCCAAAAGTAAGATTAGGTACAAAATTCCCGTCCATAACATCCAAATGCAGCATATCGGCACCACATTTTTCAAGCTTTACAATCTCGTCTTTAAGATTGGCAAAGTCTGCCGCCAAAAGGCTTGGCGCAATTTTAACCATGATATTTTCCTCCGCAAGCTAAACCAATTTATGCCATAAGCATAAAAGTAAAAGCCGATAAAAGCAACTCTAATCTTGTTTTGTGGCAAAACATGATTATCTAGCACTCTGATGGCAAACATTTTTTATAAAGGAGATAAACCATGGGACAAATGGCACAAAAAATATCACAAGTAGACCAAGAAGAATTGCTCACCACGCTTAATATGGCCTATGCCGAGGAATGGCTTGCCTATTATCAATATTGGATTGGCTCCAAAGTAGCTATAGGTCCGATGCGTCCCAAGATAGCCGACGAATTTTTAGAACATGCCAAAGAAGAGCTTTCGCATGCCGAAAAATTAGCCGCAAGAATTATTGAGCTTGGAGGCACACCGCTGATAGATCCCAAGGAATGGCAAGAAAAGGCCGCCTGCAAGTATGATGCTCCCACAAATCCCTATATCATGAATTTGCTTGAGCAAAACATAGTTGCCGAAAGATGCGCGATTGCCCGTTATCAAAAGATTTGCGAAATGACATTCGGCAAAGATTTTGTAACTTTTAACATGGCCTTGGAGATTTTGCATGATGAAATCGAACATGAGGAAGAATTGGACTCCTATAAAGCAGATATCACGGCCACTTTTGAGCACAAAAATGTCAGCAAGTGATAAGCTGTTGTTTTAGCACAATATCTTAATAATAAAATAATTATGTGTTGACATATTTATTAAAATAAGCCAAAATTTTGACAAAATTAGAATCGGGTTGTGGTTAAAAATAGAGTTTTTATCTGTCATAACAGGCATTTACTAAATAACAAGCCATAATCACACTCCGAATAAACTTCAGCGGCTTGTTTTTTTTCAAATGACCGGAACAGATAAACGAGAGCCCTTGCAAATGCAAGGGCTTTTGTGTTTTAGTATCAACCGATATATTTTTTATCAAAACGGGTATTTTTGCCAAGTCTCGACATAATTTCATAAGAAATGGTGCCCGCATCACGCGCCACATCGTCCAAAGTATAGAAATCACCGGCCAAATAAGCCACGTCGCCGACATTCAAATTTTTGACATCGCTGACATCGCAAATTATATTGTCCATAGACACTCTGCCGATAATTCTTGCTTCGGCAATATGGTCATTGTTCTTAAAAAACATTTTGCCGACATTGGAAAGCGAACGAGGAACTCCGTCGCCGTATCCGATTGAAACTATGGCGATTTTACGTTCCGAGCTGGCACGGTATGTTGCCGAATAGCCGACAAAATCACCTTTGGGCAAATTGGCAATTTGCAAAACCGGTGCTTTAACACAAACCACGTTTTTCATCTGATTTTGACGATAGGGCGCCGTGTTAATTCCATACATTGCCGCTCCCAGTCTAACCATGTTCTGATGAAATTTTTCGCCCAAGAACACTCCGTCAGAAGCCGACAAGCTGCCCAAAATATTGGGAAAATAATTTTTTTTAAGCCTTTCAAAATTTTCTATCTGGTGTGCATTCATAAAATGATCTTTTTCGTCGCCGCAAGCCAAATGCGACATAACCATTCCAAACACCTCAAGCTCTTGTGAGCTTAAAGCGGCAAGCTCATCTTCCCTAAAGCCCAAACGGTTAAGTCCGGTCTCAATCTGAATTGCCGGTTTGCGGTCATCAGGTCTGTTTCTAAGCCAAAATTGCAACACCAAAGGCGAGCTGATTACAGGAATAAGCTTGGGCGATGATTTAAAAACCTCAATTGAATCCTCGCCCACACCTTGTAAGACAAAGATTGTGGCCTCAGGTACAAGCTTGGTTATTTTCTGTCCCTCAACGGCATGAGCCACAAAGAAATGGCGGCAATTTGCTTTATCATAAAGCATCTTTGCCACGATTTCAGCGCCCAAACCATAAGCGTCATCTTTTACCACTGCAGCCGGAACGGCAGTATGAGCCAGTTTGGCCAGCATAAAATAGTTCTCAAGCAGGTTGTTAAGATTTATTTCCAAAATCGGTCTTGTCAAAATACTCATAATTGCTTATCATCCCTTGACAAAAGTTTCATTAAACTAAACGAGTTAAAATGCAATTTATCGATTCTCATCTTCATTTGCAAGCATATAAGGCAAAAGATGCCCAGCAAATTATTTCCGATTTGCGTAATTTGGGTTTTGTTAAAGTAGTTTGCGCGGCAACTTCGCCAAAAGATTGGCAAGATGTTGCCCAATGGGCGGAAAACTTTCC
>CASDRW010000084.1 GCA_949283275.1 uncultured Pseudomonadota bacterium | reverse complement strand
ATAATAATCAAGGTATAACCCAAGATTATCCGCAATCAGGCAATAACTTTTGGGGAAACTCGCCTGACAACAACTTTGGCTTCGGCTCTTCGCAAATATCCTCAAATATTGAGAATATGAATAATAATCAGCTTGAAAATACGATGAATACTTTTGAACAGAAGCAAACCGAACAGAGTTATAGTTTGGGAAACAGCAATCAGACTCAAACCTTTGGGCAAGAAAACAATAACTCAACCCAATGGGGACTGAACAACAATCCTTTAGCGCAAAACAATAATAATACGCTTTTGGGCAATTCGTTCGGAAACAACAATCTGTTTAACCAAAATCAAAGTGTTTGGAATAGAAACCAATACCAAACGCAAGCACCTTCAAGATATAATTTGAAGGATTTGACAGATAGGTTGCAACAATATCAGAATAATGCTTTGGGGAATAGTAACAGCACTTTAAATTCAGGCTTAAACAACGGTTCGATTTTTAGTCCGAACAATATGCAAAGTTTGAATTTGAATGCAAGTTCGGCTCTCTATCCTCAACAAAATTCGTTCAGCACTTATTCTCAACCATATCAATTGGCTCAAAATTCTTTACCGAATTCGGGGAGTGATGTGGAAAAATTACGGCAACAAACAATTCAAAATGTTTCAAAAGGAATTACGTCCGATGAAGGAATTGTGCCATATGTTTATCTTGATACTATGTGTAAAAAAACAGTAGGCAAAGGAAAGAATGTAAATAAATGGGATATTTTTAGACAAGGAAACTACACCACATCCGATGGAACACCTGCAAATGAGACGGAAAAACTAGATTGTTTTAATAAATTTGAACAAAAAACACATGAATTATGTGATGGAAAACCGGTTGTTGATGGTAAAATAATTAATTTTGCAGCACCATATTTTGAAGATGTTTGTGATTTGAGAATAAGTCCACAGGAAATAGAACGTCTAAAAAATGACCATATAGAAGATGATTTGAAACGTTTGGAACGGCATGTGAATAATCTTTATAGTTATCCGCCTGAAATAGTCAATGAAATTGAAAATCGTCTCTATAATGTTGGTTGGGGAAATTTTAAAAAATTAGATGTTCTTCCAATATTAAATGATCCTCAACTGACCTTGGAAGAAAAGAAAAAATTGCTTGAAACGAGGTTGTATCAAGGTAAAATATCACCCAAGCGCTTGCAAGATTCACAAAAACGTCTGCAAGGTAATTAAAGAAATAATTCAGAGAGGAAGAGCTAATTACTCTTCCTCATCCACCATAAAAAAGGCCATATATCCATCTTCGGTCAATGTTTTACAATTTAAGCCTTTTTCGGCAACTTTCCATGTCAAACCATAGCAATATTCTTTTTCGGGATTGCATTTCCACATTTTATATTGATAACAATCCGTAACATAACTTTTTTGCAAAATATTAAAATAAGTACATTGCAATATTACATAATCCATATTGTTGTGTAACATTTTACAAGTAGATATATCATTTTTACCATCATTGCTAATAACTTGCAAATTAGGTTTTAATTTTGTTTCCCACGCAATTTTAGAAATAGGTAATAAGGTTTTATAAAACAATGGATTTACAAATTTTTCCGCAGTTGTTTTATCGGCT
>CASDRW010000083.1 GCA_949283275.1 uncultured Pseudomonadota bacterium | reverse complement strand
CCTAATACTTTTTTAGCAATTGTTCACCCCCGAAATTATCGGGGGTGATTTTTTTGAAAGAGCTTATTTTTCAAATTCGCACTTATCAGGGAAAAGGGATGCCAAAAATGATGGAATATCAACCTTGAGACCGGATACTTTCTCGGTATCATTGAGGCAAAAAAGCGGAGGCCTTAAATTAAGCAATTTATCAAATCCTTTGAACGAATTGATATTGGTGCAAAAAGAATCAGGATGTTTTTCTTTTAGAAACATCTGCTTTAGCTTTTGTAAAAAAGGGAGCCAAACATCAACATCCCGCACCTCTTTGGCAATGGCGTGATGGTGGGATAACATATAGTAATCAACAATCACCCTTTGAATTGCCTCTTCCTCGCGGAAACGTTGGCGGGCGGTTTTATTCCTTAGCTCTTTGAAAAAATCCATTGCTTTTTGATAGTCCGAGCGAAAATAGGCATCGATATTGTGATGCGGAAACATATTGCACTTTAGTCCCCAGGCTTTGGCGGCCAACTGCTGCATGGCGGTGATATGACGAGCATATTGCGAGGTTTTGATTTTACGCTTTTTGGCTGGCTTCATCCTTATAATTGCCTTGCCGTTTTGGAAGAAAAAATCAGGTGAGCAAGGCGAGCCAAAAAACGTATCGTCATTGGCGTATAAAAACCTTTCAGACAGGCCTTTGATATTGGCAAGGGCGGTCTCAATTGCCATGGAGTTAAACACCGGCAAATTGGCTTTTGGCAAGATATCATCATGCTTTATCATGGTTATTTTGGGGTTTGATGTATCAAGCCAAGAAGGAGTTTGATTGTCGCTTATGATAAAAATATGATTAATCCACGGGGCAAATTTGGCTACTGAGCGCAAAGAATATTTGAGCTCATCGTGGCTTGCAAAACGGCTTGGATGAGCGGCCTGAAAATCGATTGCCCCTGATTGAGATTGATATTTTAGTCTTTTTTGATGCCAAGAAATATCGGCATCATCACACCAAAGATAGACCAAGTCGATGGCTGAATTATGGTTGGTTGTTAACATAAAAACTTCCTTCATGGTTACAAAAAACAAATAAAAAAGCCGCCTTGATGAAGGGCGACCGGAAGTTGGAAACTACAAGAAGATAGTGCGGCATATTAGCCTAAAAAAAGCCTATTTTGCCGCCTTCCGGTCAATAAAAAACCAGAAGGCTAAAGCAAAATTGTCGTATTTGCAAAATACGCTTCTTGAGAGGTTTCCACACCTCAGAGAGATAATCAATCTCTCCGCTTGATAATCTACAAACACACTTTGAAAATGTCAAACAAAAAACGCCTTGGGCTTAAAAAGCTCAAAGCGTTGGAGTTAAAACAAAAAAGCGGCCTAAGTATTATTCCGTCGTGCTAATCTTAAGGTTTGTTAGTGCTTGGCATTTACCTTCGGCGCAGGCTTCAATCTCTGTAATTTTTTGAAATTCAGGCAGGTGATAAATAGTTGCCAAGCCGCAAAACAGAATAAACCACAACAACTTTTTACCGAATTTAATAGGTGCTACGCTAACAGCGCCCATCACCAAGATGAACAAATAAACTCCATGTTCTATAGTAACTGTTTGTATATCTTTAGCCAAAAATAACATATAAACATAATGGAAAAGACCAAAAATAAAAAATATTATCCACAAAAACCACCAAATTTTTTGGTACTTAGTCATGATTTGCTCCTAAATCTTCAATTTTATCAGAGGCATAAACCTGCTCAATTGAGGTTATTCGGTGCAATAAATAAGGTGTCAGCAAAAATAATATAATCCACAATATCATTTCCATTTTTTGTAAAAAAACATATTTTCGCTTGCATAGCAAAATCACTCCCAAAAAAGCCAAAAAATAGTATATATAATTTAATGAATTTTGCGCAGACATCAATTCTGGCATATTGTACCCTTTCAACGGTACTTGCCAGATATAAAGGCCGCAAATTTGCAATATTTGCACCAAACAGAAAATCGCTATCAAAATACCGGCAATTTTATCAAGAAAAACTAAAGATTTTTGCATTTAACTACCCGAATATTTGTAAAAATATGCACTTATTTGTGATATGATATGAAAGGATAGAGGACTTGTCAATCCTCTATCCTGACGGCTTTTATTTACAACATTTGTTTTCTTGCTTTTTGAGGAAGCATATTACTGCACTGGTTTATGTCGGAAGAAGATAGTCCTTTAGCAATTCCTAGAAAATCATTTTTCAAATCTTTTATGCTATCAGCAATAATTTCTCCATTTGTACCATAACGAGGGTTGTTCCATTTACGATATAAGTCACTTCCTTCTTTGTACAACCCCGCGGTAGCTGTTAATGCTGCTGCCAAAGGACCGTCAAAAGCACCCACACAACTGACATATTGATGTTTGTTGACATCGGAAACAGAAACGGGGGTTAACCTTGAAGCCTCTGCTTGAGCCTTTCCTACTGAAGAAAGGTTGTCATATTCTTTGAGATTTTGGGAGCTATTATTTATATAATCGTAAGCTCTTTCTCCGCCATCGTAACCTAAATTGTGTAGGCTTGTCGTTATTTTATCAATACCATATTTTCTTATGGTATTGATAAAATTGTTTGCAAATTGTTTGGACGAACTAGTTTGCTGAGTTTGAGGTGGTATATTCTCAATATTATTGGCAATATCGGTATTGCCGAAGCCAAAGTTGTCATCAGGTGAGTTGCCCCAAAAGTTGGTGCCTGATTGCGGATAGTCTTGGGTTATGCCTTGATTATTGTAGTTTTTAATCATTTGGTTTTCTCTTTGCTGACGAGCCCTTTGATAAGCTAACTCATCACGAGTAGAAAAGCCGCTGTGGTCAACACCATAGGTGTCAATCTGATTTTCACCTACTTGATAGCCAAGCGGTGATTTATATTTTGCATACCAATCCATTTTCTTTTTCCTTTTTCAAAAAAAACGCCCTGGGCTTTAATCAATGCCCAAAGCGTTGGAGTTAAAACAAAAAAAGCGGCCTAAAAGTATCTTAGGTCGCTTTCCATGATACACCAATGTACCATGCCGATATTTATACACTCACCCGACGGGTTAGTCAATATGTTCTCAAAAAATAAATCTTAAGTTGTGGGTAAACTTGTTTTAACCTTATTTTCAAATTTTGAGATTATGATTACCATAATTTAATCTTTGGGAGTTTGAGACATGAAAAAGGTTGCTTTGATATGTGGTTTAATTGCTTTGATGACTTCTTGCTCCTTGTTTGATAGGGGAGAAAAATTTGTGAATCCGGTCTTTTATGAAAAAATGATTTCAGCTTCACATGAAAATTTTGAAGTGCAATTAACGCCCACCAGCATTTATATGTTTTCAAGTGAAAGTTTTAAATATAATTACACCTGCAAACTGATTAATAACCAAATGGATACGGTTAGTTTGGAATGCTTTAAGTATAACTACAAAAATGAAAAAGAAGAAACACAAGTTTTCACCTATACCCTCAAACCTTGCACCGAAGAAAATCTTTGCTTAGATGAAGGGGGATGGCTGGTTTATGAAAAGGTTAAACCCTATGAATATTTTGATAAAACGATTACTTATATCATCCCTT
>CASDRW010000082.1 GCA_949283275.1 uncultured Pseudomonadota bacterium | reverse complement strand
CTCACCTTTGGACATGTCTGACATCAAAGGCCAAGAAACCGCCAAACGGGCTTTAGAGATTGCGGCCTCAGGCGGCCACAATATGCTGATGATAGGGCCTCCCGGCTCCGGCAAATCGATGTTGGCGGCACGTCTGCCGAGCATATTGCCACCCTTAAGCGTTGAAGAAGCATTATCAACCGCCATGGTACAATCCATTGCCGGAGAATTTAATGCTTTTGGTCTTAATTTCACTCCGCCTTTTCGCGCTCCGCATCACAATGCCTCAACTCCGGCTTTAATAGGCGGCGGCCGCAAAGGCACACCCGGCGAAATATCTTTGGCTCATAACGGAGTTTTGTTTTTAGACGAGCTACCTGAGTTCAATCGTCCCACACTAGAGGCGCTGCGCCAACCGCTAGAAAACGGCATGGTTCAAATTTCGCGCGTTAATGCCCACACTACCTATCCGGCAGAATTTCAGCTTATTGCGGCCATGAATCCTTGTCGTTGCGGCTATTTAGGTTTTAAGGACAAAGAATGTTCCAAAGCACCTGTCTGCGCTCAAGAATACATGTCCAAAATATCCGGTCCTTTACTTGATCGTATAGACATCAAGATTGAGGTCGCACCCGTCAGTCCCTGGGATCTGGCACAAGCCAAAGGCGGTGAAACCTCGTCTGCAATAAGGGCAAGGGTTATTGCCGCCCGCCAAATCCAATTATCACGGCTCAAAGCTTTGGGTATCAAAGATATCCACATCAATTCTCGCCTCAAAGGGGATTTATTGGAAAAAGTTTGTATCTTGGATAATGACGCCAAAGCGCTTCTTATAGCCTTTGCCGACAAAAATTCTTTATCTGCCAGAGCCTATCATCGCACTTTGCGGTTAGCAAGAACAATTGCGGACTTGCAAAATGAATCAAAAATTCTTAAACTGCATATAGCTGAGGCCTTGTCATATCGTCAAAGCCGCTATTTTTGATTATTAATTAGGAGCTTGTCCCAAAATGCGTAAAAATTTAAGTTTGTCTGTTCTGGTGTCTTTATTGGCTTTAAGCGCCTGCGATAAAGAAAGCAAAGAGTTAATTCCTTGCATGTGCAATCCCGATGCCGATTCGACATTAGGATTATTTGATTGCATGTGTGAACCGGCCAAAAAACGTCCGGTGAGAAAAATTTCCTATCTTGAAGATCGTCAAAAGATTCGTTATGAAAGCCTGATTATTGATGACGAGCAGTATAATGCATATGTAATGCTGCATCAAAGCCGTGATTCTTTTGCGCCGATAAAATTGGAAAATGTAGACTTCCGTCTCCAAAAAAACAGCAAATACAGCGAATATAATACCAAGCTTGGCGACTATCGTTTCCGCATTTTCGGTTGCCGCAGAGAGACCAAAAACGCCTTTCTCAATCAAGGACGCTCCATGCAAAAAGATATGCACTTTTTTGATGTCTTTTATGAAACCATGAATGATTATTATCCGGTTGTGGTTGACCCGTCCAATGTCTACTATTCGGATTCGGACAAGATTCCGCAGGCCGAATATTTATTAACTGCAGAGATTACCGACTACTTCATGAACATCTGCGACGAATTTGATTGGAACGAAGCCAAATCGCGTCAGCTTCGCAACGGCACCTCGGAGATGACGGTTGTTTGGCGGGTTATGAATGTCGCCAAAGACGAGGTTTATTGCCGCGGCATCACCACCGGCTATGGCCAAATCCAAGAAGGTGAACCTAATGGCGAAAATTTGTTGGTTGAACGTGCTTTTGAAGATGCTCTGGTAAAATTACCTGAGATAAGCTGCTTTAACTCCACCCTTTCGTTGCGCATTCGCCCGGAAGATCTGGCCGCCCAGTTGGCTCGTGTTAACAATCCCAAAAATTGTCCCAGCTGCTTTAGCTCTCAATATGCCGAAGAACTCAAAGGCATCAGTCTGATGCAATCATGTCAACCTATATGCCATGACTGCCAGCCGATATGTCATGACTGCCAACCTGTTTGTGAGGAAGGCAATTGCGAAACCGTCGGCGGCGTTTATGATAGCAACTACAGCATTACTCCCGACTGCCAAACGGTTGAACTTGTAGCGGTAGGAGAACCCATGGTCAAAAGCGTGGAAAACGTAACCATCAGTGATGACTACTTTGTCGATATTCCGCTTGAGATTGATGAAGTAGAGACTACTGCCGTTATAGAAGAAGGTGGTTCTACCGGTAGCGGTACCAGTGCCGATATTAAAGTAAATGAAATTGGTGAATCATCCTTTGCCAATATTGACAGCGAATTTTGTATCATGAACAACCCGCCTTATGAGAAGTTAGATGCCCAAAATCTATATAGGCTTCGTGCTTCAATTCTTTCGGTCAGAAATTCTCAAGGCAAGAAAGGCGCTGGTTTGTTGATAGCCAACAACATGGTTTTAACCTCTGCCGACCTTATTCAGAAAGACAACAACATTTATGACCTTGAGACGGTTAACGGCAAAAAATTCAAAGCTTCGGCTTTCCGCGTCAACCCAAGCAAAAATGTTGCGGTGTTGTTGCTTGATAAGCCGACCGAATTCCAACCTCTTCCTCTGTCATTAGAGTTGCCTGAGGTCAACAAAGACATTCTTCTGACTTTAGGCCTGCTCAACTTTGAAGAAGAAGGCGAAAACTACATTGACAACGAAGGACGCGTTGTTGGTTACCGCTGGTCCGAGGACAAAGGAGCCGAGATTATAGTTGATACCTTTGTTCAAACTGTAACTTTGGGTGGTGCTTTGATTGACCAAAAGGGCAATATTATCGGTATTGCTCACGAGAGTAAGAAGTCAGACAATTCGCCTGACTTATTTATCCCGATAGAAACAGCCTTAAAGAGCCTAGGGTTGGAAATTTGTGGTCAAAAACCTTATGTCAGCAAACCCAAAGCGGTTCAAATCTTTACCCCCATTGCCGATGCGATAGACAACTCGCCTGTTGACAAATCGCCCAAGCCGATGAGCGGTATGAGCCGCAAATAGGCGAGCCCTATTTCACAAGCGCTTTTGATAAAATCAATCAAAAGCGCTTTTTTTTATTTTTTCCTCTTGCATAGAAATGCTTTTTTACCTACATAAGACTTATAGAGTTTAATAAGACGGAGATATTTTTGATATGACCACCATTTTGTGTATCCGCAAAGACAATCAGGTTGTTATGGCAGGCGACGGCCAAGCAACTTTGGGCGAAGCAGTTGTATTTAAATCTCATTCTGTTAAGGTGCGCCGTATCGGCAACGGTCAAATTATTGCCGGATTTGCCGGCGCCGCCGCTGATGGCATTACTTTGATTGAGCGCTTGGAAGCCAAGCTTGAAAAGCACGCCTATCAACTAAAACGCGCCGCAGTCGAGTTGGCCAAAGACTGGCGTATGGATAAATATCTGCGCCAATTACAAGCGTTTATGATTGTTGCCGATAAGGATACTTCATTGGTAATATCTGGCACCGGCGAGGTGATGGAGCCTGATGATGGAATTATAGGTATTGGCTCGGGTGGCAATTATGCCATGGCCGCGGCCAAAGCCTTATATGATATCAAAGGCCTGTCTTTGGAAGACATTGCCAATAAGGCGATGAAAATTGCCGGCGATATTGATATTTATACCAACCACAACGTAATTATTGAAAGTATAGTAAATGAGTAATTTTAGTCCGCGTGAAATTGTCTCCGAGCTTGACAAATACATTATCGGCCAAGAAGATGCCAAAAAAGCTGTTGCCGTTGCCCTGCGCAACCGTTGGCGGCGTATGCAGTTGCCCGACCGTTTAAAAGAAGAAATTGTACCCAAAAATATTTTAATGATTGGACCGACCGGCGTCGGCAAGACCGAGATTTCGCGCCGTCTGGCCAAACTGGCCAACGCACCTTTTATCAAAGTTGAGGCCACCAAATTTACCGAGATTGGCTATGTCGGCCGCGATGTCGAAAGTATTATCAGAGATTTGGTTGAGATATCTTTGGTTCAAACCCGCAAAAAATTACGCAAAAGTGTGGCCGCCACCGCTGAGGCTGCTGCCGAAAAGCGCCTTATTGACGCTCTTGTCGGCTCTTCATCTGGTGAAGAAACCAAAACCAAATTTTTGCAGATGTTGCGTGAGCATCAACTAGACGAGCGCGAGGTAGAAATTTCGCTTCTTGACACTTCCAATTCCTCAATGCCCACCATTGACATTCCCGGCATGCCAGGAGCATCTATGGGCATGATAAGTTTGGGTGATTTGTTGGGCGGTACGCCGCAAAAATATAAAACCCGCAAACTTAAAGTCAAAGACGCTCTCAAAGCACTTATCGATGAGGAAAGCGACAAGTTATTAGATAACGAAAACATCACAGCCGAGGCGATTAAGGCAGTTGAAAACGACGGTATTGTCTTTATTGATGAGATAGACAAGATTACCGGCAAATCAGAGAGCAGCCGCGGCGATATCTCGCGCGAGGGGGTTCAAAGAGATTTGCTGCCTCTAATTGAAGGCACCACCGTTTCCACCAAATACGGCATGGTCAAAACCGACCACATATTGTTTATATGCTCGGGCGCGTTTCACCTGACCAAACCATCTGATATGTTGCCTGAGTTGCAAGGAAGGCTGCCGATTCGCGTTGAGCTAAAGGCTTTGACTCACAATGACTTTGTCCGTATTTTGACCGAGCCCGAGGCCAATTTGATTGAGCAATATATTGCCCTTTTGGGAACCGAGAATTTTCATCTTCATTTTGCGCCTGATGCCATCGACAAAATTGCCGACATTGCGGTTGCCATTAATGAGAATGTTGAAAATATCGGGGCTCGAAGATTACACACCGTGTTGGAGATTTTGTTAGAGGATATAAGTTTTTCTGCCTCGGATAAAAGCGGCGAAGAAATAACCATCACTGCCCAAATGGTAGAAGACAAATTGAGCAAATACACCGTACAAAGCGACTTATCCAAGTTTATTTTATAATGGCAAACAATATTTTAAGCAATTTGAGCATTTATTTGCACTGGCCTTTTTGCAAGAGCAAATGCCCCTATTGCGACTTTTTTTCCAAAGTCCAAAAGAACATCGATCAAGATGCAATAATTGATGGCTATATAAAACAGCTTGAAACTTATGCCACACTAACTAAAGACCGCGATATTGTCTCGGTCTTTTTCGGCGGTGGCACACCATCGTTGATAAGCCCGCAAAATATTGAGAAGATATTAAACACCATTGATAAATTATGGGGAATTTCACCAAAGACTGAAATTTCTTTGGAGGCCAACCCCAATACCCAAACCCCGCATCTATTTGCCGACCTGGCTCAAGCCGGCATCAACCGCCTATCGCTGGGGGTTCAATCATTAGATGATGAGGAACTAAAATTTTTGGGCCGTACCCACACTGCCGATGAAGCGTTAAAGGCCATTGATGATGTCCTAAAAAATTATACCAATCACTCGGTTGATTTGATTTATGCCCTGCCCCATCAAAGCATGGATAAATGGCACAAAGAGCTAAAACAAATAACCTCTCTCGGGCTAAAACATTTATCGCTTTATCAGCTTACCATTGAAGAAAATACCGTATTTTACCAAAAAGGAATTAAAGCGCTTGATGAAGAAAAAGCGGCTCAACTTTATCAATTAAGCGATGATTTTTTAGGCACCCAAGGTTATGATAAATACGAGGTTTCAAACTATGCCAAACAAGGCTTCCAATCCCGACACAACAAGGCCTATTGGCTGGGACAAGACTATATCGGCATCGGTCAAAGCGCCCACGGCAGGCTTCGGCTCAATAACAAAATCTTTGCCGTTACCGCCCCTGTTTTATTTGAAGAGCTAAGCCCCAAAGAGCGTGCCGAGGAGCTGATAATCATGGGCCTGCGTTTGACCGAGGGCATAAACAAATCAAATTTCAAGCTTGTTTGCGGACTTGATTTTGATAGTTTTATTAATCAAAAATTTAAAAACGATTGTCAAAAACAAAGCCTGATTGTTGATGATGCCTCAACACTAAGAGCCACCAAAGAAGGATTTTTGATTTTAGATTATATTATCGCCGGACTTTGCGACGCCTAGTCAATTACTTGGAAATTTCCGTTCACCAAAATCATGATCATAATGAGGAAAAACACCATGGCAAAACCGGCTTTTAAGGAAAACATACTCTCGCTTTTTTTCTTAGCCCCCAGCACAAATACAAAAAACGGCGATGTCAGCAAAAGCGTTACCACATACCCCGGATTGGGAGATAGGCGCATTGCCATGGTTTTAGAGGCGATTAGAGCCGCCGAAAACCCAATGATATAAAGCCCGGTATGAATAATCTCCGGCGCAAAAATTGCTTTCAGCACCTGTTTTGTATCAAACTTTGAGGTCGCCTTAAACCAAATCAGATTATACACCCCCGAAACAAAAGTTGCCACCACCATATAATACAAAATATTATCCCGCACATCTTGCCCCATCATGGCAATTTCTTTGGTGGCGGCACTCATCCCGGCCAGGGCCAAAACGGCAGGCAGCATATAAAAAAATGCTTTGCGGGTAATTTTGCTTTTCATCATATACCAATAGCACACCGAAAACCCAAACAGCGCCAACAACAAGGTTATAAACACACTGCCGTTATCAAACAATTTGATAAACAATTTAGGGGTTAATGCCCACCAAATAAAAGTTGTTATCAAAACGCTCAAGGCCATAATTCTTGATGTAACCCCGGCGCCGTATTTGGCCGAGGCAAAGAACAAGTGCGAATCATATATTCCGATAAATATCCCTTGCAAAATAAGCAACGCCCAATTATGCCAGTCTCTCTGGAGCGGCACCATAAACAAAAACGGCACAAACAATAATGATATTCCAAGCCCGCGCCAAACCCCCAGCACATAGCCGTTAAACTTGTGCTTTTCATTGACCAGGGTATAAAGCGCCGTAAAAAAGCCATAAATCAAACCATTAATAATCCAAAGCAAACCAAAACCTCCGCATTGTTTGCGGAATATATATGCTTTAGCCAGCCGATTTAAATATAAAGACTATTTATTTTTACGATAAAATTCTTTGCGGTTTTTGCGTGATTTTGACCATAGGTTGCCCCAACCGTTAACCGGCTGAACCTTATACAAAGATTCAAAATCAAAATCCCGGCAAAAGAATATTGAGGTTGTTTTGGTATAGTTGTTCATCGGGCAAAAGCCATAAAAATCGACTTGCAGCAACTTTTCAGACTTTAGATTGGCAACCGCTTTGACATATTCGTTTGAGGTGTTAATCCTGTCGCTGTCATCCAAGATAATCATTCCGCCTTTGTTAAGCGCCTTAGTTGCGGCTTCAGCACATTGCGCCCGCCTCTTGCCGTCGATAATGATTACATCATATTTATTGCCGTCTTCAAAAACGGCATTTTCATAAATTTCGCCATCATCGCGCCAGCGTATTTCTAAATTTGGCTCATTAAACTGTTTTTGCCATTTTTCAAACCAACTCAGATTATCTTCGATTGATATAACTTGTTTTGCTCTTTGAGCCCAAAAAAGCGAGGAATAACCGCAACCATACTCAAAAATTTTTTTATCACGATAGTCAAACTGGCTCAAATATTCGATAGCCGGATAAGTATACCAAGGTATTGGATTGCCATCGCGGTCAAGACAAACTTTTTCGTCAATTGAGCGCTCTATGGCAAATTCTTCACGCCACATATCAATAAACGTCTGAAACTTATCGCTGTACAAAAAACCCTGCTCCCCTCATATTGAAAACCGATTGTTTGGCTATATATCATAAAAGTATCAAAAAATAAAGGAGATTTAATCATGAATAATTTTTTATATAACACGGCACTGTTTTTGTGCATTGTCGGCGGACTAAATTGGGGTTTGGTAGGACTTTTTGACTTTGATTTGGTGGCCTATTTGTTTGGACCATTAAGCATCCTAAGCCGCATTGTATATACTCTTGTAGCGCTTTCGGCTATCACCTTGGCCATTGCCCCGATATACTCCCACAAAGAGCTTGCCCACCAAAAGAACAACTAAGCTAAAAGCCTCGGAAATCAAATTCCGAGGCTTTTTTCATATTTCGGCGTCTGTTTCCAACACCCTCAAAGCAATATCATAATCAAACCCGGCTCTTAAGAGCACGGCCAAATCTTTTGACCTGCGCTCTCGTCTGATTTCCTCACTTGGGCTAAAGGGGCCTATTTTTTTCTTTTTTGCCAATTTCATGGCCGAGGCCAACGGGTCGTATTCTTGTTGTTGCAAAACCTCTTCTGCCACTTGGTCGTCAATACCTTTTTCCTTGAGTTTGCCCAAGATATAGCGCGGCGATTTTCCGGCCGCCAAATAGCCACGCACTTTTATCTCGGCAAACCTTGCATCATCTACATACTTTAACCTAATAAAATCCTCCAGCAAATCATCAACCCAGCCATAGGCCTCTTTTTTATCAAATTCTTTATTTTGATAGGCATATTTATCAATTCTGCGGTAAAGTACATCACGCAAATTTTTGGCCGATGTTTCAAAACGTTTAAGGTAATAAAGGGCGATATTTCTAAGCCTCTGCGGAGTAATTTTTTTCACCACCTTGCGTTTTGCGGCAACTTTATTTTCTGACAACACTTGAAAAATCCTTTATTTTACATTATACCATAGTCAAGTTTTGACAGATAATATAGCAAGGAATTAAAGCAATGCCCAACAAAAATTTTGACAATTGTGTATCATTTTTTATCGGCAACGGAGCTTATCAGGGCCGTCTTATCAGGCTAAACGAGGTTGTAAACACCATTTTGAGCAAACACCGCTATCCTTTGCCGGTATCAGCGGTTATTGCCGAAAGCACGGTTTTAGGGGCGATGCTTGCCAGCACGCTCAAATACGATGGTCTTTTCACTTTACAGACCCAAAGCAATGGTCCGGTTTCGATGGTTGTTGTCGACGTAACATCGTCGGGCAAAATCAGGGCTTGCGCCAGATTTGATGAGGAAAGATTAAATGCCGGCCAAGAATTACGCAAAACTTTAGGGCAAATAGAACTGGCGCCGCATTTGATGGGCGGCGGTCATTTGGCTTTTACGGTAGATCAAGGCAAATCATCTGAGCTCTATCAAGGCATTGTTGATTTGCAAGGAAAAGACCTAACCGGGTGCGCTCTGCGCTATTTCAAACAGTCCGCGCAGATAGACACCAACCAAAAATTGTTTGTGTTGCCGACGCATGGCGAAAAAACCTCTTGGATTGCGGCAGGCATTATGTTGCAAAAGATGCCCACCAAAGG
>CASDRW010000081.1 GCA_949283275.1 uncultured Pseudomonadota bacterium | reverse complement strand
TGTGGTTTGGGGTGTAGATATCGGCGGATATGTTTTTGGCTGTTCATTAAAGGGGCCCAAACTTGCCCCAAAAATATCTCCTAACAAAACCTGGGCCGGTTTGTTGGGCGGAATCTTCTTAGCCGTCGTCATAAGTTATGGCATCTGCTGGTATTTTGATGCTGGAGCAGTTGTTAATGCATATATTACAATGGCGGCAGCTTTAGCGGTTATTGCCCAAATTGGAGATTTGATAGAATCAGCCATAAAAAGACATTTGGGATTAAAAGATTCTAGCAACATTATACCTGGACACGGCGGTATTTTTGACCGAGTTGATGGCTTAATTTTTGCAGCACCTTTTGCTTTGTTGATATTAAGAAATTTAGTTTTATTTTTTGAGTAGAGGAAGTTTTTATGGATTGGCTTATTAATGCGGCATATTATGTAATTCCTTTTGTTGTTTTACTAGGTATATTGGTTTTTGTGCATGAGTTTGGGCACTATATCATAGCCAAACTTTGCGGTGTAAAAGTTGCCGAGTTTTCGCTGGGTTTCGGCAAACAGCTGTGGGGTAAGAAAGATTCTTCGGGCACATTGTGGAAGATATCGGCCATACCTTTAGGCGGCTATTGCAAATTTTTGGGTGACACCGACGAAGCATCCTCAGGCAATGATGCCGCCTCTCTATCGGATGAGGATAAGAAATATGCTTTTGCCTTTCAAAATCCGTTCAAAAAATTAGCTATCGTGATAGGAGGTCCGGCATTTAATTATTTATTTGCTATTGTAATTTTTGCCGGTATTTTCTTTGCCTTTGGCAAGATGGATTTTCCGCCCGTTATTGGTGAAGTTATTAAAGGAAGCGCAGCAGAGAAAGCCGGTATTTTGCCGCAAGACAAAATTTTGACGGTTGACGGGCGTGAAGTAAAAACATTTCAAGAATTCCGCCAAGAGATAGAAATGAGCACCACCGGCAATGTTGCATTAGAGATACTGCGCGGCGACAAGAAGATAGACCTAAATGTCAAATTAGAGCTTATACCGCTATCGGTTGAGGCCAATCAAAATCAAAAACCGATGTTGGGTGTTTCTTCGCTAACCTCGGTAGAGTTCAATCCGGTAAAGCTTTCTTTTTTTGAGGCCGTCAAAGAAGCCGGTGCCATGACCTGGCAGATAACGGTTGTAACTTTGCGCGGCGTCGGTCAGATGATAACCGGCAAGAGAGGCGCGGAAGAACTTGGCGGCATAGTTCGGATTGCCGAGATGAGCGGCGATATATCCAAGACGAGTTCTTGGCTTGATTTTATGGTGTTTATGGCTTTGTTATCAATCAATTTGGGGCTGATTAATTTATTTCCGATACCGCTTCTTGACGGAGGGCACGTTGTGATTTACATCATAGAAATAGCAATGCGCAAAGAGATTAACGAGAGCGCCAAAGAATATGTTTTTAAGTTTGGATTTTTCCTGCTTATAACATTGATGTTGTTTGCCACATATAATGACTTTGCCAGACTTTTTAATCGGTGGTTTTCTTAAGATAAAATTTATTTTGGGGATTAAGAGATGAAAAAACTTTATTTAGAAACTTTTGCATTAAGCCTGCTTACCTCGACTTCTGTTTTGGCGGCGGATGTTTATGTCAAAGATATCAAAGTTGAAGGGCTTGAGCGAGTTGAGCCTGAGACGGTAATATCATATGTCAATATCAAGAAAGGACAAACGACCACTGATGACAAGCTCAACACTGCGCTAAAGGATTTGTATGCCACCGGGATGTTTGAAGATGTTGCGATTAATGTAACGCCAGCAGGGACGATGATTATTAAAGTATCAGAAAACCCGATTATTTCTCAGGTTTTGTTTGACGGCAACGACAAGGTTGATGACACAATGCTTGAAAGCGAGATAAGTCTTACTCCCCGCTCTACTTATTCACGCTCCAAAGTCCAAGATGATGTCAGACGTATATTGGAGGTTTACAGGCGCTCCGGCCGCTATGCCACGGTAGTAAATCCCGAGATAATAAGACGTGATCAAAACCGCGTTGATTTAATTTTTAATATTGACGAAGGTCCGTTAGCGGTTATTGACAAAATCAATTTTATCGGCAACGAAAAATATTCTGGCAAAGAGTTGCAAGAAGTTATTATGAGCAAAGAGAGCCGTTGGTACCGTATTTTTTCATCATCTGAGCATTATGACGCCGAGAAGACCAATTATGACAAGGAGCTTTTGCGCCGCTTTTATCTAAAGAAAGGGTATGCTGATTTCAGAGTTGTATCTGCGGTAGCCGAACTTAGTCCTGATAAGACCTCGTTTACCTTAACATTTGTAATTGACGAAGGCAAAAAATATAACATCGGCGATGTCGATATAATATCAGATATTGCAGATGTTAATGCCGATGATTATCGTCAGTTTATTGAGGTAGAAACCGGCGAGCGCTACAATTCCGACAGCATTGATAGAACTGTTTCGATTTTAACCGAGGAGCTTGGCAAAAAAGGCTTTGCCTTTGTTGATGTCACCCCGGAAATTGCCAAAAACACCTCAACCGGTAAGGCCGATGTTACTTTCCACATCAAAGAAGGGGCGCGTTTCTTCATTGACCGCATTAACATCAGGGGTAACACACGCACCCAAGACAAAGTCATCCGTCGTGAATTGAGGATTGAAGAAGGCGACGCCTTTAATGTCTCCAAGATTAAAGATTCGCGCCGCAATGTTGAAAATTTGGATTATTTTGAAAAGGTTGATATTAATACCAACGCCAAAGATGGCAACCGTGCCGACTTGGATATAGATGTTACCGAGAAATCAACCGGATACTTCAACGTTGGTATCGGATTTTCAACCGTTAACGGTGCATTGGTAAGAACCGGTGTTACCGAGAACAACTTCCAAGGCCTTGGGCAACGTTTGGGCTTTGATGTTGCGGTATCTGAGAGGTCAAAAGATTTTGATGTAAGCTTTACCGAGCCATACTTTTTGGGGCGTCGTCTCAGAGCCGGTGTTGACTTGTTCTATTCTGATCAAGATTATCAGGATGAAAGCTCTTATGACAGCAAGGTAACTGGTGGACGTTTGCGTACCGGTTGGAACTATACCGATGATTTTTCGCAGCAAGTGCGTTATACCCTAAAACAAGATGAAATTACCGATGTCGGGGAATATGCATCTCAATATATCAAAGACGAAAAGGGTAAATACACCAACTCTTCTGTCGGTACTACATTTGTTTATGATAAGAGGGATAGTGTACTTTATACCAAAGATGGATATTTCCTCTCGGTTGGAGCGGACGTTGCCGGAGCCGGTGGTGATGAAAAATATGTCAAATTTGATGGCAAAGCCTATTGGTACAAGACTTTGGCTGATTATTATACTATCAAATTATTTGCCAACGCCGGGACTATCCAAGGTTATGGCGGCGAGGATGTAAGGCTGACCAACCGCTATTTTCTAGGCGGCTATACCATGCGTGGTTTTGAGGTTGCAGGTATTGGCGCCAGAGATAAATATACCGACGATGCTTTGGGCGGCAACTGGATGGTTTATACCGGAGCCGAGCTTGGTTTCCCGATTGGGCTTGATGAACTTGGCATTTCGGCTCACGTATTTACCGATGTCGGCATGATTGGCAAACCTGATGGTATTAACGCGGACGATGTCTATTACTCCGACACGCCGCGTGTCTCGGTTGGTTTTGGATTCCAGTGGCTTTCGCCGATGGGACAAATCGATGTTGACTTTGGTTTCCCGATTGTTAAAGAAGACTATGATGAAACCGAGGTATTCCGTCTTAACTTTGGCAGCCGCTTGTAATAAGGAGAGTTATTATGGTAGATAGTCGTTTTTACAAAAACAACGGTCCGTTTTCTCTAAAACAGATTGCTGAAATTTGCGGCGCTGTTTTAACCGATGAAAGCAAATCAGATGTCATGATAAAAGATATGGCAACCATATTTAGCGGCGGCGAGGGGGAGATTTCCTTTTTCTTTGACAAGAAGAAAAAAGCCGAGGCCTCTCAAATAAAAACCACGGCCTGCGTAACTACCAAAGATTTTGCCTCGCTAATTCCTGAGGGCGTAATTGTTTTGCTAAGCGATGATCCGCACGGAAGCTTTGTAAAACTAAATTTGGCTATGTATACCGAGATATTGCAAGCACCGGGTATTGCTCAAACGGCGGTTATTGCTCCATCGGCCAAGGTAGGGCAAAATTGCTATATCGGCGATTATGTGGTTATCGGCGAAGATGTAGAGATAAGAGATAATTGCTATCTGGAGGCGGGATGCGTCATTGCCCGTGGTTGCAAATTAGGCAATAATTGTCGGGTTGGATCATGTGCCAATATTATGCATACCGTTATCGGCAACAATGTCTATATTTATGGCGGCGCGCGCATCGGCTGGGATGGGTTTGGTTTCCAGACCATTCAGGGCCAACACAAAAGGATTCCTCAGCTTGGGCGAGTGATTATCGGCAATGATGTAGAAATTGGCGCCAATACATGTATCGACCGTGGTGCTTTGGATGATACAGTTATTGGAGATGGTTGTCGTATTGATAATTTGGTGCAAATTGGCCACAATAATAAACTTGGCCGCGGCTGTATTTTGGTCTCGCAAGTTGGAGTTGCCGGCAGCTGCAAGCTGGGAGATTATGTAGTTTGCGGTGGTCAGGTTGGCTTGGCCGACCACCTAAACATCGGCAACTTTGTCCAAATCGGCGCTCAGTCGGGCATTATGCGCGATATAGAAGACGGTGCCACGGTTATGGGAACACCGGCCATAGGTTTCAGGGATTTTATGAAGCAAACGGCCTGTATCCAAAAACTATGGAAGAAATAAATCAAAGCCCCTTTATCACAAAGGGGCTTTAATATAAAATTTAGTACATTACTTCCTTAAAATCATAAAATAATAAGGAATAGCAATTAATTTTAATATCAGAGAGGTAAAAATCGCCCAATAGGCAGAAGTATTTGAGCTATCACTTAAACCCTATACTTTTATCTTCCGCCTTCTTTATAAGAAGTTGGCAAATTTTTTGATTTTAGGAAAGCATCTTGTTTCTTTTTCACACCATCAATCAACTCAAGAACCAAATCTGATTTAATTCTTGGCCGATGATAAGGCACATATTCACGCAAGATTGCTTTATTAGGGTATAATTTGATATATTCATATGCTTGTTGGATACTTTCAAATATCTCCAAATCCTTAGCCATCGAAGCTTCTTTGGTCTTTCTCTGTTCCATATCATCAAAAGCTTTCCACACAAAAGGCACGTCAAAATCTTTTGCCATCTCCATAATGGCTCTAACTTCCATTTTGTGTTTTTCAGCTTTTGAAATTTTTGTTGCTCCTTTTTGCCATTTTTCCGGTACAATATCACCGATAACCGCTTCTCCGGCATCATGTACCAGCGCAATTTTTATAATCTCGGCAACATCCAATTCTTGAGATTTTAAATCTTTTTCCAAATAAAGCGCCATAACCGCAGTCCTAAAACAATGCGCTGCCACCGTCTCGCAATCTTTTATCTCATACATCTTAGGACCCGAGCGCTCCAAATGTTTTAGATTGCCCATCAAAATTTGAAAATCAATAAACTTGTTATCATGAGCTTGGTTGTCCAATTGTCTGGATTGTATCTCTGCCAGTTCTTTTTTAAAAATCGGCAAGCTTATATTTTGCCCGTTGTATTCCATAAATTCGTCCAATCTCGAAATGTCGGGATATTGTATCTTATATTCATAGGCTTGCAAAATCATATCCAGTTTATCCAAATCTTTAACGACTTTGGCTTCCAAGCTTTCTCCTTTTTCATACTCGTCAAACATTTTTTTGAGCTTGGTAAAAGAATATTTCGAAGCCAAACCATAAACCTCCTTTTGCTCTCGTAGCTTCTTTTCTTCGTTTGAGATTTTTTTATCCGTATTCTGATGATTTTCCGGCACAATATCGCCAATAACCGCTTCTCCGATATCATGAAGAAGAGCCATCTCAATTACATGATTAACATCAACTCCTGTTTTGACAAGTTCTTTTTCTTTTTGCATGGCCATAACTGCCATGCGCCAAGAATGCGAGGCCACCGTTTCTGCCATCGGAACATTTCTCATAACCCATCCGGTACGCCGCAAATGTTTTAATATGCCTATTTTTTCTTGAAATTCTACAAACTTTTTATTGGCAACCATTTATCCATCCTCAAAAATATTCTAATCTATTATAGGAATATAACCGATAAATTTATTTTTGTCAATTTTCGCAAACACCAAAAATTGTCATCAAGCCGACAAAAAAAAGCCCTTCTTCAAGAAAGGCTTTTTATATGACTCAATCATCAATACAAAGGTGGTTGCCGTTCTGTATTGTTAAAAATCATACCTAAAATCAAACATTGCCGAATGATTATCATAATTGTTGCGTAATTGCCCGTAATATCCCAAATATATATTCCAAGCAGAATCTTTATTCAGAGCCACACCAAAGTTAATTTCCGTTGCAAACCTGGACATTTTATTTTGTATTTCAACATCCTGAACTCCAAAAAGGCTACCATATACTGATTTATCAGTCGTCGAAAAGTCATATAATCCGGCTATTTTAACTTGAGGGACAAGTGAATAATTATTATAGAGGTTAAATTCTTTGGCCAATTTAATACCGACAATACCGGTAAAAATATTTTCATTATTTTTAAACATTACAATATCATTGGCATCGGTATATTGCTTATGCCAAATATACAAATACCTCATCCCCAATTCCGGTGTAATAAGGCCGAAATCATAACCGCTCATAACCTGTGCTCCCACGGTTTGCACGTTATATTTAGCCAAGCTGCTTTCGTCAAAATGCGTATGAGAATAGGCCAAAATAGTATTGGCAAACCACGAAGAAGGCTTATATTCGCCATAGACAAATCCCGAATGCGTATCCGCATCTGTACTATAAGAGATATCGCCGTTGATATCGTTTTCCAAATAGCCATATCCGATACCCAATTTAAATTTTTGCCACTTCTTTTCCGCACCCATGGTCAGGCCATACGATTTCGTGTCCAAATATTCCCCATCGGCAGCCACGGTATTAACCCAAAGAGAGATATTATCTCTTGTATCTGCTTGCTCCCCGCCGTAATAAGTATTTGTGCCGCCGCTGGTTCGCGAAGCAATGTTGTTAAAAAGCAAATCTGCATTTTGTCTGGCCGTAATATAAGGAACAAAACTTTTCCCTTGTTGTGTTAGAACCAAGGTCACGGTTGATTCTTTTTGGATATTATAATCAGCAAGAGTATGACCTAATTCCAGTTCCTTTCCGGCAAAAAACAACATGTACCTGTCTGTAGGTATTTCGGTTCTATCATAAATAAGTCCTGCTACCTTATCGATTGTGTCTCCGGGTTCAACATCCAAAATATATTGAGTCCCGTTTTGTGTGTTTACGAATAAATTCATTGCTCGAGCAGTGCTTATAAAGAAACAGGCAAGCAACAAAAGCGGAATAAATTTTTTCATCTGCAGTCACTTTCCATTAAAAAAAAGCAATCCTTTTATTTGTCTAAGGATTGCTTTGTTGATTAAAGTATTATTCTTCCTCAATCGCAGCATCGCCGCCGATCATCTCCGAGCTCAAATGTCCGGCATCGGCTTTGATTTTATTTTCAATCTCGAGCGCCACATCAGGATGCTCTTTCAAGAAAATTTTGGCGTTTTCGCGTCCCTGGCCGATTTTATCGCCGTTATAAGCAAACCAAGCTCCCGATTTTTCAATAACATTGGCCTTAACCCCCAAATCAATCAGCTCGCCGGTTTTGGAAATTCCCTCGCCATACATAATATCAAAATCAACCACCTTAAACGGAGGAGCAACCTTATTCTTAACGATTTTAACTCTGGTTTGCGAGCCGATAATGTCTTCCTTGTCTTTAATTTTGCCGATACTTCTGATATCGATTCTCACCGAGGCATAAAACTTCAAGGCATTACCGCCGGTAGTGGTTTCCGGGTTGCCGAACATCACCCCGATTTTCATTCTGATTTGGTTAATGAAGATAACCAAGGTGTTAGAGCGGGCTATTGTGGATGTAAGCTTGCGCAAGGCTTGGCTCATCAAGCGCGCCTGCAACCCCATGTGCGAATCTCCCATCTCGCCTTCCAACTCAGCCTTGGGCACAAGAGCAGCCACCGAGTCAACCACCAATACATCAATTGCGCCCGAGCGCACCAAAGTATCGGCAATTTCCAAAGCCTGCTCACCGGCATCTGGTTGCGAGATTAACAGATTTTCCAAATCAACACCGATTTTTTTGGCATAAGAAGGATCCAAAGCATGCTCGGCATCAATAAACGCACAGGTTCCGCCTTTCTTTTGTGCCTGAGCAATCACACTCAAAGCCAGAGTGGTTTTGCCCGAGCTTTCGGGGCCATAAATCTCAACGATTCTCCCTCTGGGCAATCCGCCGATTCCAAGTGCCATATCCAGCCCCAAAGAACCGGTTGATATCCCCTCAATATCGGTATGGGCATTATCTTGCCCCATTCTCATAATCGAGCCTTTGCCAAAAGCTTTTTCAATTTGGCTTAAGGCGGCATCAAGTGCTTTTTCTTTATCCATGGTTAACTCCGTCTATAAATATTTTTCTATAAAGCTATATTGTTCTAAAAATGTTCTTTTGGCAAGAACTTTTTTTGCCGATTGTGATTTTTTTTGTTGTAATAATACTTGCGGCTTGATTTTTCGTTATTTTTAGTCTGGACTTCTTCCTTTTCCCGTTCTTTATATTCGCCCAAAGCAGCGGTAATTGCCGCCCCGAAGATTATAACCGTCCAGTTAAGATAAAGCCACAGCAACAACAACGGAATAGCAGCCATTGCGCCATAAAGCGTGGTATATACCACCGACGAGGCAATAAAAGTACCAAAAAACTTGCGCATTATATAGATGCCGATAAGTGCAAACAAAGCCCCCCAAAAAGCATGCAAAAACCTGACTTTTTTGTTGGGCACCAAAATATAAACCAGCATCAGCATCAAAAGCGTAAACACCCCCGGCAACATCGACTGGAAGATATATGAAATGCCAAACTCCTGCGGCACCAATTTTTGCAGCATAAAGAAATATCCTTTTAAGGAAACTCCGGTTCCATAAAGCAACGGCCCCAAGGTGATCACCGTCCAATAAAGCGTAATTTTGGTTTTGATACTGCGCGGTTTGTAGACCTTAAATATGTAGTTGAAAGAATTTTCTATTGTGGATAACAGCAAAATGGCGGTAAATACGATTCCCACCACGCCCACTGTCGTAAGTTTGGCGGTTGCCGAGACGAACTCGTTAAAATATTGGTTGACCTCTTGACCTATTGCCGGGACCACATTTTGGATCAAAGCCTCCTGCAGTTGCCCTCTGATATCGCTAAAAACCGGAAAAGCCGAGAATATAGCCAATCCAATAGCAAACAAAGGTACAACAGCAATCAACGAAGTATAGCTTAGCGAAGAAGCCACCCGCAAAATATTGTCGGTTTGAATACGCGAAGCAATAAAACGGCAGAAATCTCTTGCGGAGCTAAGGGTTTGTTTTAGTTTGTCAAAATTAAAATTCATACTTGTCCTTATTGCAAAAAAAAGGTGTTTACAAACATAAGCAAATTTTATAAGAGATTACACTATATTGCAAGAGAGTAAAACTCAATTGTGTATTTTGTGTGTGTAATAAAATGAGGAACTTTTGATGTCAAAACTTTTGATGGAAGGCAAAAGAGGGCTCATTATGGGCCTTGCCAATGAAAAATCGATAGCTTGGGGAATTGCCGAGGCGCTTAATGAGCATGGAGCGCAAATAGCGATTTCTTACCAAAACGAAGCTTTGGAAAAAAGGGTTAGGCCTTTGGCGGCACAGTTGGATAAAGAGCCATTACTTATAAAATGTGATGTTTCTGACAGCCAAAGTGTCGAAGATTGCTTTTCAGAGCTTGGCCAAAAATGGGGCAAGATAGATTTTTTGGTTCATGCCATAGCTTTTTCGGACAAAAATCAGCTACGAGGCAGAACCATAGACACCACCAAAGATAATTTTATCAACACGATGAACATATCTTGTTTTTCGTTTTTGGAAGCTTGCAAACATGCCTCTCCGATTATGAACGAGGGTGGTGCGATTTTGGCGCTTACCTATATGGGCTCGGAAAGAGTTTTGCCCAACTATAATATTATGGGTGTTGCCAAAGCTGCCCTGGAGGCTTCGGTTCGCTATGCCGCCATGGATATGGGCGAGCAAGGCATAAGGGTTAATGCCTTATCGGCCGGTCCGCTCAAAACTTTGGCGGCCTCGGGTGTGGGCGATTTTAGAAAACTGATGCATTGGAATGCCATTAACTCGGCTTTAGAGCGCAACATCACCCAAGAAGAGGTCGGTATGGCGGCTTTGGGTTTGTTGTCTGGTTGTGGTGCTTGTATTACAGGCGAGGTTGTTCATGCCGATTGCGGTTATCATATTCAAGGCATGGTCAGAATGAAGAACGTCAAAGAGAATATAGAACTTTTAAGTGAAATATAAACATGTCGGAAATTTTATCAAAATTGCACAGGCTAAAAAATAATATCCACCTAAAACTTTTGCTCAAATCTCTGATTTGGGCATTTGCCTTATTGGGAGTTTTGTTTCTTATATTGTTTATGTTGCTCTTGGGGCTTTTGCGCTACGGCGGGAGTACAACAATTACCATGCCGCAAAATGCAATTTTGCAAATAGATTTTGATGCTCCGATTGCCGAGGTTAGCTCCGACAGCCTTCTAAACGACATAACCGGAGAGCAAAACGCTTCA
>CASDRW010000080.1 GCA_949283275.1 uncultured Pseudomonadota bacterium | reverse complement strand
TCCAAAAGCGCGGTCAAATCCGCCGCGCGGTTGGTCAAAGAGCGGGCTTGATAATAACTTGAGGCATTGTCGATAGCGGAATTTACTTTTTTGCCGGTGGCAAGAATAAGTTGGGTCTTGTTCATCTGCGTGGCAATATTTTTAAGGCTCAAAAGATTGCTTCGCATTGAGGCGTTGAGAGTGATGCTGTTACTCATCTCACACCTCGCTTTCCAGATACAACAAAACCTTCTGCCAGACATATAGCAGAAAGCCTCAAATCCCATATCGGGTGATGTGTCAATTCTTGTAACAACATCCTGGTTGTATCCCTTTTTGTTTTAGTACTAAAAACTCGTGCGGCAAGCTACTCCCGCACGAGTTTAGAATATCATATCTTAGGTAACGAAAAAGTTAATTCCTAATTTTTCCCTTGCAAAAATTTCACTTTCATCACCGCCAAAGAATTAGCCGAAATTCTTGCAATATCATCATAAAAATCCCGATAAATTTCAGCTTTTTTCTTCCAATCTTCCAACATTTCATCTTTTTGCAACGGCGCATTCAACGGTTTATCAATAATTGCTATTGCTTTTGATATTTCACCGTCCAAAACCAAATCTCTCACCACCGACCAAGCTCTGTCTTCTTCTGAAAACTCATTTTCTTTTGCTTCCGTTCCGTCTTCTTTCTTCTCAATTCTGACGACCTTGTGCAATTGTTTATAGATTCGCTCTTTCCAGTTTTTGGCAGGTATTTCATCTTCACTTGGTGCTTCGGGATATTTTGCCACATAAACTTTGGCAAATTCCGTTTGCAGCTCATCCAAATTTGGTACTCCCACCACTGCAATTTCGTTCAACCGTGCCACTTCTTTGGCAATTTTATAATTACCAGCCGCCAACTCACTCAATACCTCGGCCTCATAGATAAATTTGCCACCTCTCATCCCGGCATCTTTAACCAACATTGCCGCCGTCAAAATCAAAGCACCATTATCGGTAACCTTGCTCAAATCATCAATTTTGCCTTCGGCATTATCCATCCTCACCACCAGCCCCAAAACCGTATCGACATTAGCCTTTGACTTAATGGTGTTAATATTTAACTGCTCAATATCATCGATTCGCTTATTCATTGCCGAAAAATCCGGATTCTCAGCCTTCATAGCCACCTCGGCCAACTGCCCCTGCAACAAATTAAGCTGTTGCTGCAAAGTATCAATTTGCGTCTGATAAACATCTTCTTTTTGCTCAGCCTGCGTCATCATATCCCTAAGCTGATACAACAACTTTGGGTTCTCCCACAACTTATATCCCAATATTGCCACTGCCGCCAACACCACCAAGGCCGATATTTTTTTGGCCGTTCCGTGTTTTGTGGTTTTAACCTTATTATTATCTTTTAAGTCTTTTTTGCTCATCTCAAGCTCTCCTTTTGTTATAATAAACGCTTGGCAATCTTGTTTTTATAGTGTATACAATATGAAAAAAGAAGCAATAACATTTTAGTTTTTAAGAAGATAAGCCGATGTTGGTACTTGGAATAGAAAGCAGCTGCGACGAGACTGCCGCCGCCCTGGTTAATGACAAGAAAGAAATCATAAGTTCGACGGTTCTCACTCAGTCCGAGCACAAAACCTTTGGCGGCGTTGTACCTGAGATTGCCGCCCGCGCCCACTTAGAGCATATAGACGAGATTATTGAAGAAACTTTCCGCAAAGCCTCTCTCAAACCCTCTGATGTTGATGCCATCGCCGCTGCCGCAGGTCCTGGGCTTATCGGAGGAGTTACGGTTGGAGTTATGGCCGGCAAAGCTCTTGCCCTGGCTTTGGACAAACCTTTTATTGCCGTCAATCACCTGGAGGCTCACGCCCTGACTGCAAGGTTAACATCTGATGTCAAATACCCCTATCTTTTGCTTCTGACCTCGGGCGGACATTGCCAAATTTTGATTGTTCACGATGTCGGGCGATTCACTCGTCTTGGTACCACCATTGACGATGCCGCCGGCGAGGCTTTTGACAAAGTTGCCAAGATGTTGGGTCTTGGTTATCCCGGCGGCCCCATGATCGAAAAGATGGCTACCCTTGGCGATGAAAACCGTTTTGTTCTGCCGCGTCCATTATACAATTCGCCTGATTGCAATTTATCTTTTTCCGGACTCAAAACGGCCGTGCGCAAAATCATTGAATCCTATGCCGACGACGGCATTATCGAACACGCCATTTTACGCAAACAAGACATGGCCGATATTTGTGCCTCTTTCCAAAAAGCGGTTACGGACTGCCTGCTTCACAAGCTAAAAAAAGCTATTTTCACTTTCCGTACCACCTGTCCTGAAGGCCTAGATGTCGTTGTTGCCGGCGGAGTTGCCGCCAACACCTACTTGCGCTCACACTTAAAACAAATGTGCGCTACCGAGGGGCTTATTTTCAGCGCTCCGCCCATCTCGCTTTGCACCGACAACGGGGTTATGATTGCCTGGGCCGGAGTTGAGCGCGCCGTAAAAGGAATGTACAACGACCTTGATTTTAGGCCGCGCCCGCGTTGGCCATTAGACGAAAACGCGCCCAAAGCCGCCGGCGCCGGAGGTGTCAAAGCATGAGAGACATCAAAGAAATCTGCCAAATTTTGGATGTTTTCAAAAACCAAGATCCCGCCCCTAAAAGCGAGCTTGAGTTTCACAATGCCTATACTCTTTTGGTGGCCATTGTTTTGTCAGCCCAAAGTACCGATAAAGGCGTCAACAAAGCCACGAAAGAACTTTTTCAAATTGCCGATACTCCGCAAAAAATGCTTTCTCTCGGTATTGACAGGCTAAAAGATTATATCAAAACCATCGGCCTATACAACAACAAAGCCAAAAACATAATGGCTTTGTCGCAAATTTTGGTTGATGACTTCAAAGGCGAAGTTCCCAACAATCGCGATGCATTGGAGCATCTGCCAGGTGTCGGGCGCAAAACCGCCAATGTCTTGCTCAATGTATGGTGGAACGAACCAACCGTTGCGGTTGATACTCATGTTCTGCGCCTTGCCAAACGGCTTGATTTAAGCGACGGCACAACTCCTCTTTCGGTCGAGGCCGATCTAAATAAATTACCTGATGACTACAAACGCCACGTTAATCACTGGCTGGTTTTGTTTGGCCGCTATATTTGCAAAGCCCAAAAGCCCGACTGCGCCAATTGTCCGATTGCCCGCTTTTGCTCAAGCGCTGACAAACGAATTTAAACCCTCTTAAAAATTCCGTCTTCCACTTCCGGCAAAAAAGAACTTATCCGTCCCACAACAAATTCCAAACTGTCAACCTTGCCCCACATCGGTCCTTTTTGGCAGGCAAGCATCATTTTATCGACATTACAATCTTCGCCTTTTAGGCGCAATAACACCGAGCCGTCATAGTCATTATGCACCCAGCCCGATATTCCGCCTATTTCTTTAGCTTTGGCCACAGCCCAGTACCGATAACCGACACCTTGCACTCTGCCTTTCACTCTGATAACCACATCTCTCATGACTTTAGATATTTTTCAATTTCTTGTAACTCTTCACAACGCTCTTGACGCTTTGACTTAGCCTCCGGATCAGTACCCCACATTTCGTTTTGCCACAACTCCTCCAAATAAGACAAATCACAAGCCTCTTTGGCATCAATTTTTCCCTTGACCAAAGCCAATGCCAACAAAGCCGAGCGCATATTAAGCGCCGCCGCATAATAACAAGCAAGCTCTTTATTGCTCATCTCATTAAGCACTTTAGCCATTGGTGCTTTCATTTCTTTATTTTCCGGCACATCCAATTTATCGGTTTTTTCCAGTTTGGCTTTCAACAAATCTCCGGCCCAATCCAAAATCGGCATCCATTTTTCTTTTTGTCGCAAAAACAAATCTTTATTTTCGCCCCAAAAAAACAACAAATCGGTTCTTGCCAATTCCAACAATTTAGCAATTATCTCTTCACGATGCTCGCCTATTTCCCTAACAGCCTGATCCAATATTTTTTTCATTTTTAGTCCCTATTTTTAAAGCTATCGGTAAGTTTTCCAAACAAATCTTTAGCCATTCTATTCAAATCTTTAACTGCTTCTTTAGCCTCCTCGTTGGTTTCTTGATAAACATCTTTGGTCCTGGCCATAACTCCGCTCGGCTTAGGAAACTTGGATGCATATTTTGTTCCTTGCAAAGCCGTATAGCATGGACTGTCATCACCGGTCAGTAATAATTCTGAACCCAAATAAGCCCCGCCCGAGGCCACCGTGCCGACAATAGTTGTTATTGCCGCATCTTGATCAATCCCAATTTTTGGATTTTCAATCGTTCCCTCAACCTTCACAAATGATGCCAAAGCTTGAGCAATATTTCCATCCGCCAGTTTGTTCAACGATGGCTCAATCGTAAAATCAATTTTGTCATTAATCAAATTTACGTTACCACTGCTCATCACCTTCAATTTTGAGCCGTCAAACACAATTCCGTTCGGAAAATTAGCCTGTCCTGCTTTGATATCAGCTCTTACCACCGCGCAATTAACATCCATATTGGTGTTTTTGTTGGTATCTATTTCTAATGATTGCAAGATTTGGTCAAATACATTACTGGCCAACCAATCAAGCTTTCCGGTTTTAATTTCGGATTTGTCCACAATTGCAATAACTTGCCCCTCCACATTTTCCGACAATTTACGATAAGTTGCCCCTTTTGTCGTCAGATTTACCGCTAATTCCAAATTTCCACCGGCTATAATCTGCACGCTTCCGTTTTGCCCCGTTGCAAAAGATTTATGCAAATCTTGCAACTTCAAATTGTTGCTTGCCAAATCAATTTTCATTGTCTGCGAATTGGCATTAACCATACCTGTAGCCGTTATATTTCCACCGCCGACAACCAAATTCAATTTCTTGATATTTAAGACTTTATTTTGCAATTTGGCATCAACCGCAACATCACTCAAAACAAAATCATCAGCCAAAATAATTTTACCAGCCTGCACGTTAAACTCACCGTTTACAAACCCCAAATATTCATACGGCACTTTGTCATTTGGCACCATCTCCAAAGCTTGCGCTTCCGCAATTATCGATGGCATAACAAAAGCCACCACCGAATTGTTGCCCAAACTGGTAACATCAAATACTTGCGTACTCAAATCAGCATGCACAAAAGGAATTTTTTGGCTCCAGTCGACATGAACATTGCCCTTAACCATATTATTTGCGACATTAAGGTCTTTAATTACGATATCGGCAAAATCAACCGTTCCGTCCGTTTGCATTTCAAGCGTCGTTTCCGGTGCATTAAAATTGCCCGCCGGATTATAGATATTTCCTTCCAAGGCATACCGCGGACTGGTCAAAGCATCTTCAACCGCACCTCTTAGCTCGGCATTTATGCCCATTGCTTTGATATCGGCATCAAAACTGGCTTTTCCCAGATTTAGAATACTTGCCAAATTATCGGCCTGCAAATTAAGAAATACTTCCTGTCCATCCACCACCGCATCAATACTCAAAGTCAAAACCTCGTCCTGCGACGGAATTTCCAGATTTATGTCTTTAATATCAACCTGTATTGTTTTATCCGTTTTGCCGTCATAATAAGCCACAACGCCGTCTTTCAGCTCGACCTGCTTGGCCACCAACCCTGCCGCCAATAAAGGTGTCGCATCTTTAACTTCTGTATTTGCTGTCTCTGATACTGTTTCTTTTTTGGGATTTGCCGATGTTTTAGATGTAACAAACATCCAATTTCCATCACCCTCGGCCGAGGTTTCCAAATAGATTTCGGGATTATCCAAAATCAATTTATCAACCACGATTCTCCCTTTCAACAACGGCAAAATTGCAACTTTAACCTCCAACTTTTGCAATTTTACCATTTGCGGATTTTTAGCCCACGAAGCATTGGCAAATTCCACATCATTCACCACCAATGTCGGCACCAGAGAAATACCAAGCTCCGCCTCGCCGTTAATCTTAAGTTCTCTTCCAGTTTCACGTTTTACAATATCTTCAATATAAGATTTATAACGATTCAAATCAAAGTTTCTTACAAACACAAACCCGCCGATTGCCAAAATAATAATCAAACTGGCAACAATCGAAGCCGTTTTCTTTATAAATCTCATATTTCTACTCTCCTATCTCTAAACCCAACGTTGTTAAAGCTTCTGCAAAATAATCCGGCAATTTCGCCGTTATCCGCAGATTTTTATATATACTTGATAAATCTATTTTGTATGCATGCAAATATAATTTGTCTTTCAATACGGAAAAATTTTCTCTTTTCGCACCAAAATACTTGTCGTCACCCACAATCGGTGTCCCCAAATATTCCAAATGCG
>CASDRW010000079.1 GCA_949283275.1 uncultured Pseudomonadota bacterium | reverse complement strand
CCCGAGGTAACTTTTGGCGGCATCGGATCAAAAGGAATCGCATTCTTATTGCAGGTGATATGGGCTTGTTCCAAGGCTTCGGCTACAACATTGCCGGTTAAACCCTTGGGTCTTAAATCCACCAGCAACAAATGCGTATCCGTTCCGCCGGATATCAGGTTAAGTCCGCGTTTTTTCAAAGTTTCGCCCAAAACGGCGGCGTTGTCTACTACTTGACGGGCATATAACTTAAACGAATCGTTCAAAGCCTCTTTAAAACATACGGCTTTTCCGGCAATTACATGCTCTAAAGGTCCTCCTTGAGTACCGGGGAAAATGGCCGCATTGATTTTTTTGGCGATATCTTCACGATTAGTTAATATCATACCGCCCCGCGGGCCACGCAAAGTTTTGTGCGTTGTTGTGGTTACAACATCGGCAAATTCTAACGGATTGGGATGAACTCCGCCGGCAACAAGACCGGCAAAGTGTGCCATATCTACCATTAAATAAGCACCTATACGGTCGGCAATTTCTCTGAAACGGGCAAAATTTATCTGCCGCGGATAGGCCGAACCTCCGGCAATAATCAGTTTGGGTTTATAATCCAGTGCCAAACATTCTACCTCATCATAATCAATTAGGCCGGTGTCTTCCCTAACGCCGTATTGTATGGATTTTAGCCATTTGCCGGAAAAAGATACATTTGCTCCGTGAGTTAAATGTCCGCCGGCATCTAAAGACATACCCAAAATGGTATCTTTAGGCTGTAATAGGGCTACATAAACACCGGTATTGGCTTGGGAGCCGGAGTGAGGCTGAACATTTACATACTTGGCATCAAATAATTTTTTGGCTCTTTCAATAGCTAAGGTTTCTATAATATCAACATTTTCACAACCGTGATAATAACGAGCCTTCGGGTAACCCTCGGCATATTTGTTGGTTAAAACCGAACCTTGGGCTTCCATAACGGCCTTGGAAACATAATTTTCCGAGGCAATCAGTTCAATTTGTTCAAGTTGGCGAATCTTTTCTTTTTCTATGGCATTAAAAATTTCCGCATCTTCATTTTGTAAGCTCTGTGTAAAGTCCATTGGTTATTCTCCTTTATCCAACTTGTTTAATCTTTGCTGATGGCGACCGCCTTCATAGGTGGCATTTAAGAATATATCACAATATCTTATTACATCATCAATGTTCATGGTTCTGCCGCCGAAAACAATGATATTGGCATTGTTGTGTTCCTTGGCCTTTTGGGCGACAAAATCATTATATAAAAGGGCGGCTCTGATACCCTTATGACGATTGGCGGCAATGGAAATGCCAACACCGGTACCGCAGATTAAAATACCTAAATCGGCCTGTTTTGATAAAATATAGTCGGCCATTTTATCGGCATAATCGGGATAATCTACCGAGCAGGTATCGTGAGTGCCTAAGTCGGCTAATACGACTCCTTTATCGGCAAAGTGCTTAATTAAAGCTTGTTTCATTTCAAATCCGCCGTGATCGGAGGCAATGGCAATTTTCATAATACATCTCCTTTTTTGAGTTTAAGCCTAGTAGACAACACTTTTGTAAGGAAAAAAAGCATTTTTTTCCACCTATGCAAAAAAAATGCACTTTTATAAAAAAAAGTATTGACGAGAGCAAAAATATTTGTATATATGTAAATCACCAACGAGATTGGTGCCAAGAGGGCCGGTTGGCAGAATGGCTCATGCAGAGGACTGCAAATCCTTCTATATCGGTTCGATTCCGGTACCGGCCTCCAAGGTTTATACCGACTTAGCTCAGCGGTAGAGCAATCGGCTGTTAACCGATCGGTCATCTGTTCGAATCAGATAGTCGGAGCCAAAGTGAAGGGCTGTTCTTTTTGAACAGCCCTTTTGTCGTAGTTGAGGGACTGATTTGAACAGATGACCGATGGTCATCTGGTCGGAGCGGGAAGTTATTGAAAACGAGCGTTGAGCTTAGCAAATCGCTTAGCGAAATGCGAAGT
>CASDRW010000078.1 GCA_949283275.1 uncultured Pseudomonadota bacterium | reverse complement strand
GTCATGAAAGCTTGTTTGACGGCTATATCAAAAATGGCGATTTTGCTTTTGATTTTGGCTATGATAAAAAAGAAAAAGCCATAGTTTTTAAGTCATTATCCGGTGTTGCCGATATGGAAAACGGAACGGTTTTATACTTAAACGAGATGCCCAAAGTAACAGGAATTTACGGTAAAGCGCATTTCAGCGAACAAAATATCGAAATTGATGTCAGCAAAGCGATATCGGATGATGTGGTTTTAAGCAGCGGATTTATTGACTTGTATGATCTCAACAAAGAAGATAATTTTCTAAAATTGAGGTTAGAAGGCGTCGGCTCCATCAGTAATATCCTTAAATTGATAGATCACGAACCGTTAAAATATCCGAGTTCAATGGGTATAAATCCAGACAACATTAAAGGAAGCGCGGTAGCAGATTTGAGCCTTGATTTTGAATTGCGCCAAGATCTAGCGCCTGAAGATGTAAATGTAAATGTCAAAGCTTTTCTGCGCGATGTTGAGATAAAAAACGCGCTAAAAGACAAATCGGTCGAGGCCAAGACATTGGATTTTACATTAGATAATGAGCATATGAATATTAATGGTGTTGCCAGTATAGATGGTTTACCGATAAGCTTTGTTTGGGATGAAAATTTTTCCTCTCAAGAATATCAGCGTCGCTACCAAATAGGTTTTAATTTCGACGAAAGCTTTAAGGAAAAGCTTGGGCTTAAAGTAAGGGCGCTTGAGGCCCCTTATATCAAAGGTTCGATTCCGGCCAAAGCCGTGATAACGGTTTATTCGGACGGCAAAACGGTTGTAGATGCGCATGGAAATTTGCGTCAAACCGTTATAGACTATTCGTTTTTGGGATTTAAAAAAGATAAAGATATCAATGGTGAAATAACCGCGCAGCTTAATATTGTTAACGACCAAATAACCGCGATTCCGTCATTTTCATTATCCAAACCAGATTTTCGTCTGCATGGCAGTATTTCGTTAGATAAACAAAGCAAAATATCGCTTATAGACATCAAGCAGATTAAAGGACCTCAGACTAATGCTTCGGCACAGATAAGTTTTAATTACACCCCAAAAGAACAAATAAAAGTTATCGTTTCCGGATCATCATATGATTTATCTCCCTTTTTTGATAAAGAAGATGATGTCTCGAATAAAGTTTCAGCTAAGGCTGCTCAACCGACACAAGCAAGCAAAGAAGACATCTGGGAAAGCACCCCCGACACCGATATCAGCATAGCGGTAGATAAGCTTTTGACGGATAAGGATGTTGCCATAAATAATTTTGCCGGATCAGCCAAGATATTAAATAAAATCGGGGTAGATGATATGCATCTGGTAGGAAACTTTAAGTCAGCAACGCGCAAAAGCAAGACACCACCATATCTAAAGCTTGATTATAACAAACGCCCGAATGATGAATATCTGCTAAATATAGAAAGTAATGATGCAGGCTCGGCGCTTAAATTTTTGCATTTATATGATTATGTTCAAGGCGGCAGGCTAAATATCAGCGCCAAACGAGGAACAGACAAGAGATTTGTCGGCCACATCAAAGCCCGAGATTTCAATATTGTAAAGACCAATATCTTTGCCAAGTTGCTAACACTAGCTTCTTTCAGCGGCATTGTTGACATGCTATCGGGAGAGGGTATAGCTTTCACGCATTTTGACGGACCGTTTGAATATCAGAACGGCAAGCTTATTTTAAGAGATGCCAAAGCGTTTGGCAATGTAATAGGCATATCGGCAGGCGGCAGTTATGACAGTGATATACAAGAGCTTGATTTTAAGGGGATGATAGCTCCGGCATACGGTCTAAACAGTCTTTTGGGCAAGATACCTTTGGTCGGAAACTTGTTGAGTGGTAAGGACGGCACTGTTTTTGCGGCAAATTACGCTATAAGCGGCAATATATCTGATCCGGCAATTGATATTAATCCGCTCTCGGCCCTAAGCCCTAATTCGCTCAAGGATTTGTGGCAAGATAATTTTGGAGATAAAAATGATTAGTCAAAAGCTAAAAATCGGCTTGGACTATCACGGAGTAATTGATCAAAATCCTATATATTTTGGCAAATTATGTACGGAAGCAAGAAAGCGAGGTCATAAGATTTATATTATAACTGGAGGGCCGTTAGCCAAGGTAAGACAAGATTTGGCCTCCGATCATATTTCCTATGACTTTATATTTGCCATTTCTGACTATTATCAGGCACTAGGAAAGATAGAGCAAGCCGAAGACGGGAGTTTAATTGTGCCGAAATATTTATGGAATATGGCCAAGGCCGAATTTTGCCGTCGCAATCATATTAATATTCATATTGATGATAGTTCGGATTATTTACATTGGTTTTCCACACCTTTTTGTCTTTATGATAAAAGAGGAAATGTCTGTCATATGTCTCCCGGAATTAGCTTTAATTTTTCGCAATCACCCAAATCAGCGGTTATTAGTATGGAACAAATAGCTGCCAATATGATCTGTTTTTTATAAAATTAAGATTAATTATTGTTTTTTTAAGAATTTTGTGATAATATAAAAATATATTGAATATTGTAAAACATAAAGGATTACCGATATGAGGAAGACTATACAGATATTTGGTGTGCTGTTAGCATTTATATTGTTAGGTTTACCGGCTCAAAGTAAAGTTACCCCAGTGCATGAATACAATACGTCAAATATAAATTCATCTACAGAAGAAACCATAAATTGCGACGTTATGGGGTATTTTTCACAAGCACAAGAAAACGCAGTATGTACCAAAAAAACAATAGCTGGTGGTACAACTTGTTATGATTGCCATTGTGGATCTGAATATAAATATTTATGTAATACAACAGGTATGACACCGAGTGGCAACAAATGTAGTGCAGATGGAACGGCGAAGTATTCTTCTTGTGCCTGTGCCAGTGGCTATATATCGTCAAGTTCTGTTACTACAGGTTTGGCATCTATTTCTTATCCGACACCGGTCGAGGAGAAAGGTATTAAATGTTATAAAACTTCAGCCTTTGCATGTGCTTCAGGCTACAAATCTTTTACTTCCAATCCATCTGAAGGAGGAATAACTTATACAACACAATCTCCATATAGTGGAAGCACTCTAAAATGTGTTAGCGGATACACTAAAACTGATAAATATATGACTTCTGTTCCCAGTGGTTATGATTGTATGACCAGAAGTAGTGTATATTTAAGTTTATTAAAAAGTCCTATCTATCTTTACTATTTTACAGGATGTTCAGATAGTGGTAACTGTACCAGTACGCTACAAGACTGTCTTACTTCTTCTTCACAAAAAAGCAACGGCATAACTTGTTACAAAATAACGGGGTGTCAATCTGGAGTTGTTAAAGGAAGTAGTAGTACATATATGTGCTTAAACAGTAAAAGCTCTTCTGCCAATAGCAAATATTATACCTATACCACAATATCAAGAGGGGATGTCAGTTGTTTGAAAATTACAGGTTGTACATCTCCTTATGAGAAAGCTTATATTGGTACTACGGTAGATAAATCTAAGTATGCTTTGGGAGATGTCTATTCATATGAGGTTCAAGAACTCATCAGTGGTAGTGGGCAAATCATTTGTCGTACACCTAATGGATGTAATGCTCAAAAAGGATATTATGATTACACCTGTCCTTCTGGGTGCTGGAATGGCATTCTATCTTGGTGGAAACAATATGTAAATATATAATAAAAAAACACTCCCTCATCACGGGAGTGTTTTTTTATCACATCGTCTTTATAATAATCTAAAATGGCAATCATATAAGATTGGCAGGTCTGACAAAACTCGGCATAGACAATTCTTGTGCATTTGAGTTATTGCTTGATATACCGGTATTTATATTTAATGACTCAGCATTACCTTTGGCAATATATGCACCGGTATCTTCATCCATACGATAGTAATATTTTTCAATCATTGGGATATATTCATCTTTACCCAAATAGAGATATCCGCTTTGAGGTTGTTTTGAGGCGATACGTTGCAATATTTTATCTTGATGTTCTGCCGAAAAATAACGCAATACATTACGACAAAAGACTACCTCAAATTTTGACTTAACGATAGCCTCTTCTAAGATGTTATAACGTCTGAACTCAATCATATTTCTGATATCATCATTAATTTCCCATTGTTCATCTTGATATTTGAAGAATTTTAAGATGGTAGAAGCATTAAGCCCGGTCTGTATCTCAAAATTATTATACTTTCCGTGTTGAGCTTTGCTTATAGACAGAGATGATAAATCAGACCCTAAAATATTCACTTCCCAATCGGCAAACATCTTATCAGCTCTGTTAATAGCTATAGCGACAGAGTAGGTTTCTTGTCCGGTAGAACACCCTAAACTCCAAATATTAAGCTTTTTTGTTGCTCTGCATTTTTCTTTAAGTTCAGGCAATAAGTTTTTTTGAAAGCGGTAAAATACGTCAAAATCTCTGAAAAAAGAAGTGTCCGAAAAAGCCATAGCTTCCACTACCTGAGATATAAGAGGTTTTCGTCCGGTTTTAAGTTCCAGTATCAAATCTTCAATTGTATTATATCCTTTTTCTCTAATAAAATTAGATATTTTTTTGTCAATAATAAAATACTGCGATTCGTCAAATTCCCAACCGGCATTTTCTCGTAACAAATCAAGTAAAAATTCAAAGTCTTGTCGTCGCATGTTTAACACTCCGCAATACTTTTATAATTTTTAATTTTGATGCAATTATATCTTCATCAAAAGGACGCATAATAAAATCATCAGCTCCTCCCTCCATAGCCTGATTAATTATTTCAGGGTTTTTAAGATAAGAACAAAAGAAAAATACTGGTTGTTTACTTTTTTTATCAGCTCTTATTTTATAGAGGACGTCGATTCCGTCAACCAAAGGCAAATTCCAATCACTAATGATTAAATCAGGCATATTTTTTTCACATTGTTGCATCAAATCTTCGCCGTCTTCGGCCTCAGTAACGGCATAACCAAAATTTTCCATAATCTTGGCCAGCAACATTCTCATAATTTTAGAATCATCAGCAATTAAACAACTCGACATTAATTTTATCCTACAACAGCTGTTAATGTTATTTTTTTATCATCTTTACACAGTTTTACATGATTGGGCAATACAGTCTGCATTAATGCATAAAGAGGAGCCAGTCCGGCATCAATATCATAATTTTTATTGTAAATGGCACTTTCTATTTTTTGGAGTTTATCAATCGCAATTTTGGCATTGGCATTAATAGATGCAATCAGATAATTTTCTTGTTCATATATATCAATACTTCCGCCACGAATAAGTAAATCAGCCATAATCATAATCATAATCAAAGCAATTTTCCGATTATTTGCCGAATTAACATCAAAAGTTAGCAAGATAGGGAAATCTTTATTAGTGATTGTTTTAATATAATCAAGAGCAGTATTTCTAACTAAATCTAAATTATCCAGATTAGAATTGTTAAGACCGAACGCCATTCTAAAAAATTTCATTCTGGAAGCGAGCGTTTGCGAGCTATTTTTTAAGATAGATTTAATATCATCCAAAAAATCAAGATCTCCTTCCTCCAAAAGCTCTACCGCATTTGCAACCGCACCGATATTTCCTATAATATCATGGCTCAAACGAGTACATACTAACTGTATAATCTGATTGTTATCCATTCATTATTCCTTTTTATATCAAAAGCTATTTTTTCATATATATAAGCAAAAGATTTAAAAATTATAAAAATCACTATTAATAAATCTTTGGTCTTCTCTTGACATTCTGGTATAATCCATTTCTCTAAACATAGGATCTTCCAAAATCAAATATCCGGTAGCAGCCTTCAGATAAGGACTATTTCCACCCAATCCCCAGGTTACCGTAGTTTTATTGTCGGGTTGTCCATATTTTTGATTGATTTTTTTCCAAAAATCATAAACTTTTATATTGCGAATATAAACGGCTTTGGGAGAATTACCGGTAATTGAAGCTATTCTTGAACGATAGACTATTTTATAAATTTTGTTTTCGGTAAAATTACTTGTGAGGTAAATTTCAATTTCTTCTTTAGAATCAAACTTTGCATATTTTAAGAATTGCAGATATTGATATCCGCCTTTTTTAGATTTTTCAATTACACAAGCATCCAAACGTTCATATCCGACCACACCTTCGTTTCTGCAAGTTTCTTCATTACGCCATTTAATAAAATTAGGGATTTGAAACTTGGCATTTACTTTACGAAATCCACGATTTTGAAGAGTACGTTCGGCTTGTCTAAGATCCATTCTCAACATAACGCCCGCGATGTCAAATACAGAGGCGTTTGATTTACCGCCGTCTTCTTTGTTTCTTGCTCCATTAACCAAATCTTCAAGTTGATTATTTGCATTATCGTCATTAGTATCATCTTGTCTTGATGTAAGTAAGGAAAGAGGATTAGATGAGGTTAATTTTTCAACCCAAGTTCCTTCTATAGGATTTTTATTCTGTTCGTTTTCTTTTAGGGTATCGGTCAAACTTTTCTCATTATCAAAAGCATCATTATCGGTTGCGTCATTATTTACATTGGGAATAAATATGGCATTTGATGCATCATCACTAACATTTTCTGCAGATGTTGTGTTATCTTCAATTACATCCGAAGCCAAAGTTTCGTCATCTGTACCCGAAGATATATCAGCCTCATTGGTAGCATTTTCGATGATATCCGGCAATTGATCAATTGTGGTAATTTCCTGCGGGGTAGTTTTGAGCGGAGTTTCATCTTCCAAAGGAGTTATATCCGGCAAGTCGTCAAAAGAAAAATTTTCCGGAAAAGGATATTCGTCCGTATCTTCGCTGGCATAAGCAGATACGTTGACACAAAGAATAATTGCAAGCATTATACTAAAAATCAGCCGCCAATAGGTCATAAAAACAATCCTTTCCTGTTCTTGGTTTGTAAGTATATTGTTTTTTATTTGCAAACGCAAATACTATACGCAACTTATAAACGGAAGTTTTTGTTTACTTTTACAATAAAAAAAGCTATAAAAGCGGAAATTGTTAAAGTTTTGATGTAAGATTTAAGGATGAGAGCAAAAACAGTTCATATCGTAGGCGCAGGCCTGGCCGGCTCGGAAGCCGCTTGGCAGTTGGCATCAAGAGGAGTTAAAGTAATAATCCATGAGATGCGCCCGCTTAAGAGTTCTCCGGCCCATAAAACGGACAAATCGGCAGAGCTTGTATGCTCCAATTCGTTGCGTTCTGATGATTATACCAACAGTGCAATTGGTCTTCTGCATCAGGAAATGCGGCTTGCTTCGTCGCTGATTATGGAGGCGGCCGATGCCACCAAAGTTCCGGCCGGCGGTGCTTTGGCTGTCGATAGAGATGGTTTTTCACAATATGTTGATTCCAAATTGCATAATCATCCGTTGATTGAATTTATAACCGAGGAAATAACAGAGCTTCCTTTGCCGCCCACACCGTTTATTATAGCAGCCGGTCCGTTGGCCTCACAGTCGCTGACACAAAGTATCTTGGCGCATATAGGGCAGGCAAGCCTCAATTTTTTTGATGCCATAGCCCCTGTGGTTTATAAAGACAGTATAGATTTTAACATTGCATGGTATCAGTCGCGTTATGACAAAGGCGAAAAATTTGATTATATCAATTGCCCAATGAGCAAAGAACAATATTATGCTTTTGTCGCCGCATTACTTGAGGCCGAAAAAACAGAATTTCATGATTTTGAAAAAGCCTCTTATTTTGATGGTTGTCTGCCGATAGAGGTTATGGCCGAGCGTGGCAAAGATACATTGTTGTTTGGGCCGATGAAACCTGTCGGGCTGACCAATCCGCACGCGCCTCAAATCAAACCCTATGCTGTAGTACAACTAAGACAAGATAACAAAGAAGATACTCTGCGCAATATCGTTGGTTTTCAAACCAAGATGAAATATGGCGAGCAAGAGCGTATTTTTCGCACCATACCTGGGCTTGAAAATGCAAGATTTGCCCGCCTCGGCGGGATTCATAAAAACACTTTTATCAAATCGCCGATATTACTTGATAACTATTTGCGGCTAAAAACTGCCCCGCACATTTCTTTTGCCGGACAAATTACCGGGTGCGAAGGCTATGTTGAAAGTGCGGCCACAGGCTTGTTGGTCGGTTATTTCAATGCTTGTTTTGCCCTCAACCAAGAAATTTATCTGCCCCCGAAAACAACGGCATTAGGTGCAATTTGGCAG